>CALCZU010000080.1 GCA_937903155.1 uncultured Bdellovibrionales bacterium | reverse complement strand
TAATATTAAGTTTAATATTAATATTAAATAATATGGGGTGGGTGACGGGGTTCGAACCCGCGGCCCCCAGAGTCACAGTCTAGTGCTCTAACCAACTGAGCTACACCCACCATAAAAGCCACTTTCTTTCGGCTATAAAGTGAACGAAAGTTGTTGGAAAATCATACTTTTTTGGCGTTTCGTCAAGCTTTGAGTCGACCCATTGTAAAATTTTCTCGTTCCGCTCCGTTAAATGAGAAATCCCGACTGTAAATCGAAAAAATTCCAAAGCTTACCGTCCCAACAGATAACAAGGCGTGGACAACATAGGGGTCGTCAGGCATGAAAATGAGATGAAATTATCCATTCCGATTCTTTGTGTTCTTTTTTCAACTTTGGGCTGTGCGACCTCTCCCGCCCGAGTTCCGGATTCTAAAGCTAAAACGGTGCAGAACTTTGTCTTCTTCGGGCGTGATAGAGGGCGAATTTCCGAGAAGAACTTCTTGGACACACAGAAATTTGTTGGAGCGCAACTGATGTACGCGTGGAAGGAACTCGAACAAGGCGAGGATGAGTACGACTTTAGTGTCATCAAAAAAGACTTTGACTATCTAAAATCGAAAAATAAGAAACTTTTTATCCAGTTCCAAGATACGACGTTTGATCCCAAGCTCACGGCAATCCCGAAATATCTGATGCAAAAAGCGAAATACAACGGCGGAGCAATCCCTCAAAAAAACGATCACGGTAAACAAGAAGGCTGGGTCTTGATGCGCTGGGACCCCGCTGTAGCCGAGAGGCTTCACAAAGTTCTTCTCGCTCTGGGAAAAGAATTCGACGGAAAAATTGAAGGAATTACGTTGCAAGAAACGGCCGTCGGAGTCTACGAAAATGCACAAACTGCGAAGTCTGGGTTCACTTACGCAAAATACCGGGATTCGATTTTGGAAAATATGAAAACTCTAAAAAAAGCATTCCCAAAATCGGTTAGCATGCAATACGTCAACTTTATGCCCGGAGAGTGGCTTCCCGATGAAGACAAGGGCTACATGGACTCCGCCTATAAACTCGCAAAAGAAATGGGTTCGGCCGTCGGCGTCCCCGACTTGATGCCGGAGAAAAAGAGCCAACAAAATCATTCTTACAAGTTTATGAATGCAATGGGAGACGACATGGTTCTCGGAGTCGCCGTCCAAGATGGAAACTATTCCGGCACGACCAATGAAATTATTAATCCCACCAAACCCTGGCCGAATCTCGTCCCCAAACTCGACGAGTACGCGAAAACTTTTCTTAAAGTGAATTACATCTTCTGGGGAGCCCAAGAGCCGTACTTTTCACACGATGTCGTCCCTTATTTTAAGTAAACAGAGTAAGGGATGCTACTGACAAATTTTTCCCAGCTCGTCTTCGGGGTAGGCTGTGTAAGCCGCCATTCCAATATCTTGCAACGTCAGATGGCGAGATCTTAAAACTTGATACGTAAACTCGGATCCCCGCTTATCAACAATAGCCGGATCGAAATCGTAAACCTTATCCTTTGCGGCTTCTTCTAACGAAATAAAGTCAACGCCCCTTGCTTTGTACGCAGAGAGAAGCGCGTCTGTCATTTCGGCATCAAATGCACCGATATGAAGAAGCAGAATATGCGGAATGCTTCGGTTAAAAAGAGCTTGCGATAATTTTTCGGCTCTTTCTAACTGGTCGATCGCATTTTGCAGGTAAGTATTTTTAAGCCACAGGAGAGCTTGTGATTCATTTTTCTTTTTGCAACGAGCATACGGATTATTCCAAGACCAGTCCTCAAAATCGATGGTGACTTGAGCGATTTGATATTTTCTTTTCTTGAGAAAATCTCGAACGGCGTTTCTCTTCTTTAAAGTATCCCCTTCCCTCAAAAATGGATATCGGAAGTAACGCCAATTTTCGCGGGAACTCAACTTCTTCAACATCGGCTCGTTTTTAGTAATGGCCGCAAAAAAATTATCTAGTTTGACCTGATTCAAATCTTCATGCCGATAAGTGTGGTTTCCAAAAGAGTAACCCGCGGCTTGCCATAACTTTAAAACTTCAAAAGATTGCTGATTCTCATCGACTTTACCCGCATTGATAAAAGCATAAGCCTCAACGACTTTGTGCTTCTTCAAAGCAGTTAACATTTTTGTAGCCACTTGTTCACGCGTCACTCCTACAGGGAGTTCCGCATGGGTGGGGAGATCATCAACCGTAATCGCCACTTTGATCTTCGCGTGAACCGAAGAAACGAAAAGCAAAAGAATCAGAATTTTTTTCATCGAGAAAAGTTTACACGCAGTTAACCTGCTCGTAAACTCGGCGACTCATCACAAATTCGAGATTAAACAGTAGGAGCCGCAGGACGGTTGCGTCGAACCGAAGCCTTGTTACTGCCGCGTTCAAAACTCGGAGGCATCTTTTTAGGCTTCTCCGGCATCACGTATTCTCGACGATAGCCTTCGCCATGGTCTTTCTTTGGCTCGCCTGCTCTAAAAAAGCGAACAGAGCCTGAGTGATCACGACGTTTTTCGGAATGTGCAAAATGTCGTTTGCGCATAAACGGTTTTTCGGGGCGTGGCTTTTTACCGAAATTTCTCGGATTAGAATCCATTTCGGCTTGAGCATTTCGCTCTCTTGCTAAAAGTTTTTCAGCGCGGTTATCTGCCGCTGCGGCCGCAGGGACCACTTTGAACGGAGGATCATTTTTAAACGGTCTCGGACTCGGACGAGGTTCTCGCGGTTGAAAGCGATCCTCTCCCATAAACGGTCTACGGCCAAACCCGCCGCCACCCGGTCGCCCACCAAAGCCTCTACCACCGGAATTTCTTCCGCCGCCGCCCGGATTTCGTCCGTCGACAAAAGTAATCGCAATGCCTTCTTTTCCGCAACGTCCCGTTCGACCAATGCGGTGCAAATGATCTTCCTGAGTCGCGGCTTTATCGAAATTGATCACCACTTCGATATCGGCCACATCGATTCCTCGAGCGGCAATATCGGTCGCAACCAAGACTCGGACAATGCCATTTCTAAACGCATCGAGCGAACGTTTTCGATCGGCTTGAGTTCGTCCACCGTGAAGACGTGCAGGTTCAATCCCCGCTTCTCGTAAAATTTCAGCGACTCGCTCGGTTCCCATCTGAGTTCGTGTGAAAACCACCATCTTGCCCGTGTAGGCGTTGACAGTTTCAATCAACACTCGATTTTTATCGTAACCCGATGCGGAGATGCGTTCTTCTTTAATTTTTGGAGCATTCTGGGCAGTTCCCAAAACGGTAATTTTCACAGGCTCTTTTAAGTAGCGTTGAGCCAGTTTTTGAATCTGTGCCGGCAATGTCGCTGAGAAGAAAAGCGTCTGACGATCGGTGCTGATCGTTTTTGCAATTTCTTCAATCTGAGGAGCAAACCCCATATCTAACATGCGATCGACTTCGTCTAAGATCAGCATTCCGATATGTTTTAAATCTAAACCGCGACCCACGTGGTCCATCAAGCGACCTGGAGTGGCGACAATGAAGTCAACGCCATCATTCCAAGCAGCATACTGTCTTCCAAAAGACTCGCCGCCGACCAGCAACGCGCCTTTGGATTTACTCTTCACACCCACTTGGTTGAAGAATTGAAAAATCTGCGCTGCAAGCTCTCGGGTCGGCGCCAAAACCAAAACCTGTTTCTCACTTTGCGACAACACGTTGGCAAGTGCCGGAATTGCAAACGCACCGGTTTTTCCGGTTCCTGTCGGCGCAATCGCCAAAATATCTTTTCCGCTCACAATAGCGGGAATCCCTTGCGCCTGGATAGGAGTGGGGGTGTTAAAACCAAGCCGCGTTAAATCTTCAAGGAGTGTAACGGGCAAACCAAATTCGCTAAAATCTTTATATTGTGTACTCATAGGGGGTGCGGCAAACTACCAGTTTCAGACGTTAAGATCATCAAAAATCGCTCAACTTCGCATCTCTTTCTCTCTCCGAACAAAAAATGTCACTTCTTCAACAAAAGAAGAGGCCTAAATCGCATTAGATTGCTATTCTTTTACCTAATGGATCTTTCCTGGCTCACCATTCGCGACTTGGAGTATGTAGCCTCGGTCGCACAACACCTGCATTTTCGAAAGGCAGCGGAAGCCTGCCGAGTCAGTCAGCCAGCTCTCAGCACCCAAATAAAAAAAGTTGAAGACCAACTCGGAGTCATGATCTTCGAGCGCACGAATCGACGAGTCCAACTCACTCCTCGTGGGCAGATTCTTGTGAAACAAGTTTCAAAAATTTTGGAAGAAGTTCAGCTCTTAGGAAATCTCTCAAAATCAGATTCAGCGCCCCTCTCAGGACCGTTTCGATTGGGAGTGATCGCAACCCTCGGTCCCTATCTCATGCCTTACCTGCTTTCGCCGCTGAGAAAAAAGTTTCCAAACTTGATTTTGCATCTCAAAGAAGGACTCACCGACAGTCTGCTCGCGCAACTTCGCAATGGAGATTTAGACGCCGTCCTTGCGGCAGATACTTTTTCTGAAGGAAGTCTCAAAAAGCTTCCTCTTTTCCACGAGCCATTCCTTGTGACTGTTCCCAAGGGCCACGAACTCGCTCAGAGAAAAACCCTTTCGCCAAAAGATCTCGAACCCGAACGGATGATTTTACTCGAAGATGGCCACTGCCTGACAGACCAAACACTCTCTATTTGTCAGCGAAAAAAAGGTTCTCCCCGTGAAGCCTTTCAAGCCACAAGTCTTGAGACCCTAAGACATATGGTTGCCAGCGGTTCGGGTTACACTCTGATCCCCGCGCTTGCCGCGACGTCGGATCCTAAATTGACTTCCCTCATCGAGTACCTTGAGTTTAAAAGCCCTGTGGGGCGTAAAATTATTTTGGTTTATCGGGACTCTTATCCCAATAAAGACGATTGCGAGACCCTCGCTGATTTCATCATCCATCACCTTCCTGCGCGAGTGACATCACTCATCAAAAATGCCACCCCTTGAGAGGCGTGTAGCCGCCTAAAATAATTGGGTTTTTGAGATTTTCCCCCTTTTTTGACCACATCCGTGTATGACACTTCCTTCTTATGCTTCAAATCGGGCAATACAACCAACTGCAAGTGCTTCAAAACTCTGACGAAGGTGTGTGTTTTGATGATGGTCGGGATGGCGAGGTCTGGTTAGCTGAACGCGAGTCCATTCAAGCCAAAGCGGGCGAGTTTTTGGAAGTCTTTGTGTATCCCGATTCGACCGATCGACTGATCGCGACGACTCGTCACCCCTTTGCCGTTTTGGGAGAGTTCACTTGCTTAGAAGTGACTTCCATTCAAAAGGTCGGCGCGTTCTTGGACTGGGGACTTTCGAAAGAACTTTTTCTTCCCTATCGTGAACAAACCCGCGAACTTTCGATTGGCGATAGAGTCTGCGTTTTTATTTATCTCGATAATAGTGATCGCATTGCGGCTTCGATGCGCATCGAAAAGCATGTGGAGAGAATTCCGGATGCCTACGAAGATGGCGAACGAGTCGACCTATTTGTTTTTGCGACTACCGATTTAGGATTTAAAGCCGTCATCAACGGAAGAAACATGGGAATGCTTTACAAAGACGAAGTGTTTCAACCGCTCAGGCCCGGTCAATACGTTTCGGGGTATATCAAAAACATCCGAATCGACGGAAAAATTGACTTAAGTCTGCAACAAGCCGGTTACAAAGACTGCGACGAAATCGCCGAGTCCATTCTCACTCTTTTGGAAGAACGCGGCGGGCATTTAGAAGTGGGAGATAAATCTTCTGCGGAAACGATTTACGATCTTTTCGGCGTCAGCAAAAAGAAATTTAAAATGGCCGTGGGAAGTCTCTACAAAAAGAAACTCATTTCGATCGACGGCAGTGCCAACGGAATCCGCTTAAACTAGACCCATCACTTCGGCTTCACAGAACCTTTCAGCGCCGATAGCGCTGCAAAAGGATTATTCGTAAAATTGTTTTTTGGCGTCGAAGTCTGCTGGACTTTTGGCGAATAAGTTTTCTTCTCTGCGGGAGCAGATTTATGAGAAGAACCCTGTAGACGTCTTGAGAGAGCGATGCGCTTTCTCGCCGCGTCCACTTCTAAAACTCGCACCGTAACCTTGTCGCCAGGGCTCACAACTTCGCGAGGGTCTTTTACAAAGTGATCTGCAAGCTCTGAAATATGAACTAAGCCATCCTGATGCACACCGATGTCGACGAAGGCACCGAAGTTCGCCACGTTTGTGACGATTCCAGGGCAAATCATCTCAGGTTTGAGATCCGCGACTTCGTTAATGTCTTCTCTAAATTGAAAAACTTCGAACTTCTCGCGGGGATCTCTTCCCGGCTTTTCGAGTTCCTGAATCACGTCCTGAAAGGTAAAGGGGCCCAGCGCCTCTTTCAGTGCCGTGGATTTTTTTACTTCTGCGACTCCATTGCCTAAAAGTTCAGGGATGTTTTTCCCAACCGACTTTGCAAACGATTCGAGCGCGGGATACCGTTCGGGATGCACCCCCGTATTGTCTAAAGCGTTGTCTCCCCCCGAAATACGCAAAAATCCTGCAGCAAGTTCAAAAACTTTTTCACTAAAGCGCCCCACTTTTAAAAGTTCTTGTCGAGATTTAAAAAGCCCCTTTTTCTCACGCTGATCCACAATTCCTTTTGCGAGCGAAGGCCCAATGCCCGAAACTCTTGCAAGTAAGTACGACGATGCAGTGTTGAGGTCGACACCCACCGAGTTCACACACGAATCGACGACTTCCTCGAGACTCTTCTTAAGATTTGTGGGGGAAACATCATGTTGGTACTGACCCACGCCGATACTTTTGGGATCCACTTTTACAAGCTCCGCGAGCGGATCCTGTAAACGTCTGGCAATCGAAATCGCTCCCCTAACCGTGAGGTCAATATCTGGAAACTCTTCGCGCGCCACTTCACTTGCACTATAAACACTGGCGCCCGATTCACTCACCATCACAATGGGAATGGAGACGCCCTGACTTTTTAAGGCTTCTCGCAAAAAACTTTCTGTCTCACGGCCCGCAGTTCCGTTACCAACCGCAATCGCTTGAATTGAAGCGCTTTTCACAAGTTGGCCTAGCATGACGCCCATCTGCGCCTTTTCAGTTTCCGAGTGCAGATGAAAGACGAAACTTCCCTGATATTTTCCGCCGCTATCGACAACCGCGATTTTGCAACCGGTTCGAAATCCGGGATCAACACCGATCACTGCCTTCGCCCCGAAGGGCGCTGCTAATAAAAGTTTTCGAACGTTTTCCGAAAATACCTTAATCGCAGCCACATCGGCGTTGTCTTTCAGGGTTTTGTGAGCTTCGGTCTCAACCGACGGTAAAACATAAGCTTTGTATGCGAGCCGAGCGACTTGCTTTAAAACCGGAGCAGCGGGAGAAGTCGTCTTTACCAGCGCAAAACTTTCAAAACTTCTTTCGAGAGCCGAGTTCGTGTTTTCGTCTAAGAACAACGACACTCTCAGTTCCTCTTCCATCCACCCCCGTCGAATTGCAAGATAGCGATGGCTATTCTGCTCTTTGTTCAAAGAAGCAATCGGCTCTTGGAACTCAAAATAGTTTTGAAATTTACTCGCTTCAACGGCTTTACTTCCTTTTTCCGTCTTAAAGCTACCGGTTTTAAAGACTTGTTCTCGTGTTCGTTGACGCAAAATTGGCGTTTCTGCAATTTTCTCGACCAAAATATCTCGCGCGCCTTGGAGAGCCAATTCGGAGTCTGTAATTCCCTTTTCAGCATTGATAAATCGTTTTACTAATTCCGTTAGCTCAACGGATTCAACCTCTTCCCCCTGCCCGCTTCCCCAAAGCCAGTCGGCTAAAGGAGCCAAACCTGCTTCACGCGCTTTTTGCGCTTTGGTTTGCCGTTTTTTCTTATACGGAAGGTAAAGATCTTCTAAAACATTTAAATCGTAGGTCGCTGTGATTTGCTTTTTCAAATCATCGGTGAGTTTCCCCTGCTCCGAAATTTCTTTTAAAATAAACTCACGGCGTTTTCCGATTTCATCCCACTTTTCTTTAAACGTAAGAACTTCTTGAATCGCGACCTCATCAAGATTGCCCGTCAATTCTTTCCGGTAGCGTGCAATAAAAGGGATCGTCGCACCTTCTCCAGAAAGTTTTAGAACGGCGTCAGCCGACTTCAGTGAAATATTAGGATGTCTCAGTTGCAAAAAAGTTTCGAAATTCATCTGGCCCGTTTTATAAATCACGCTCACGCAAATGACAAACGCATCTTTGATTGTATAAGTGAAGAGTTTTGACTAGTGTTCGCCCATGCTACGACTTTTTCTAGGCGCCGCCTGCATTGGTTTCGCCCCCATTTTTGTTCGATTACTCCCTCTCGCACCCACTCCGATTGGTTTTTACCGATGTGGCTTCGCGACAATTTTTCTGATGCTTTATATTTCCGCCACTGACAGAAAAAATTTTCGGCCTCTCACGTGGGCATTCGATGTTTGGAAACTCATCCTGTTGGCGGGTGCCCTCTTCGCAGTCGATCTTTTCGTCTGGCATCGCTCTGTCATCTACGCCGGCGCAGGGCTCGGTACGATTCTTGGAAACACCCAAGTTTTCTATGTGGCACTCGTCGGAGTCTTTTTTTACAAAGAACGCATCACCTTTAAATTTATCAGTTCGGTCTTTATGGCGTTTTTTGGAATTTATCTTTTAGTCAGTTACCGGATCTTTCAAGGTGAAGAGGTCAATTATTCCTGGGGAGTCTTTTTCGGTTTGCTCACGGGGATCATTTACGCGAGTTACATCCTAACGATTCGAAAAATCGAGAGCATGGCGAACCGTCCTCCCACAGAACAAGTTCTTGCAATGGTGTCACTGGTCTCAGCGATCGGTTTATTTTTAATTTCCGAGGGGGAAGGAACAATGCGAATGCCTGCCGGAATTGAGTGGGCTCATTTGATTGGATTAGCGTTAGTCGCCCAAGTTTTCGGTTGGCTTCTGATCACGCGCGCGCTCCCCCGAACCCCAGTTTCTCGCAGCGGTCTGATTTTAAATGCACAACCCGTCGTCGCCGTCATCGCGAGCGCCCTCATTCTCGACGAGCGACTAGGCGCGATTCAGTTGGCAGGCGCGGCATTAACGCTCTACGCCATTTATTTAGGGTCCCATAAGGTTAAAAAATCCAAGTAAAAACAAGCGGATATCGCCCGCTTCAATTACTGCATAGCGTTACAAAATACGTCCTTGTTCTTTTCTCTGCCTCTTGTCCTTCAACCACTCGGGTGCTAGCTTCCAGCATCAATTTTGTTGAGGAGGCGTTTCAGTGTTTGGAAGTTTTATTCCGTCAGAAGGCAAATTTTTTGAGCTTTTCAATAAGCTCTCAGACAAACTCGTTCAAGGAGCAAAAGATTTTAAAGAACTTCTCCCAAAAACTTCGGAACACGAAAATTTCTATCGCCGAATCAAAGAAGTCGAACACGAAGGCGATGAGTTAACCCATGAGACAATGGCCCTGCTCCACCGCACTTTTATTACTCCGATGGATAGAGAAGATATTCGCTCGCTTGTGAGCGGAATGGACGACGTACTGGATTGTATGGACGCGGTTGCCGCGAGAATTTTCCTGTACAAGCCGACGACCCTCCCTTCGACCATCCATAAATTTGCGGATATTAACTTGCTGGCGACCCAAAAGGTTCGCGATTGTGTCGTGATGCTCAATAAGATCAAAGACCCCGAAAAGATTTTGCAAAACTGTGTTGAAATCCACCGATTAGAGAACGATGCGGATCATCTTTTGAGAAGCGATATTGCGGATCTCTTTGCAAACGAAAAAGACGTACGCGAACTCATCAAGCTCAAAGAAGTTTTTGAACTGCTCGAGCTGGTCACCGACAAATGCGAAGACGTCGCCAATGTCATTGAAGGAATTGTTCTCGAGTACGCATAACCCAAACTCTTATGACTTATTTATACTGTATTATCGCACTTGCCCTGATTTTCGATTTTATCAATGGGTTCCATGATGCGGCTAATTCCATCGCCACCATCGTCTCTACACGAGTTTTGAAACCCCAATGGGCCGTGATGTGGGCCGCTTTTTTTAATTTTATCGCGTTCATGCTCTTTGATCTCAAAGTGGCGGGCACCATCGGAAAGGGAGTTATCGATCCGGGAGTCATCGACCCAAATTTGATCATGGCAGCACTCACAGGCGCGATTCTTTGGAATCTCATTACTTGGTATTACGGAATTCCCTCGAGCTCGTCGCATGCGCTCGTCGGAGGACTGGCGGGAGCCGCTGTCGCGAAAGCGGGTATCAGTAGTTTAAACGCAGCTGGCATCGGAAAAATTTGCATCTATATCCTTTTATCCCCTCTTTTAGGATTTATTTTCGGATACGTCATGATGCTCATTGTTTCGATAGGATTTTTCAAAACGCCGCCACGAAAAATTGACCGCTGGTTTAGAAGACTTCAGTTGGTTTCGGCCTCCCTCTACAGCTTAGGCCACGGGGGAAATGATGCTCAGAAAACGATGGGAATTATCGCAGTCCTTTTATTTTCGACGGGACACTTAGGAGATACGTTTCACGTTCCCCTCTGGATCGTTTTGAGTTGCCACTTTGCCATGGGGCTCGGAACGCTTTTCGGTGGATGGAGAATCGTCGAAACAATGGGAATGAAGATTACGAAGCTAAAACCCGTGGGGGGATTCTGCGCTGAAACCGGAGGAGCCGCCACCTTGTTTCTAGCTACCGCTTTAGGAATCCCTGTTTCAACAACTCACACCATTACCGGATCGATTGTCGGAGTGGGAGCGGTTTCAAATATTTCAGCCGTTCGATGGGGAGTTGCAAGTCGGATTATTTGGGCTTGGATTTTGACCATTCCCGCGAGTGCATTTATCGCCGCATCGACGTGGGGAATTGCTCACTACTATTTTAATTCACCCTAATATCGAGCGACATTCGAATCAATTTCAACTGACCAAGCTTCGATTCCGCCCGAGAGGTTATGCGTTTTTTCGTAACCTTTCCCTCTTAAAAATTGAACGGCCATCGAACTTCGAACACCGTGATGACACATCACAATAATTTCGGAATTGGGATCGAGTTCGGTATAACGCTGAGAAAGTTCATTAAGGGGAATTAACACACCGCCCAGGTTCGCAATTTCATATTCTTGCGGTTCTCTGACATCGAGCAGTATAAAATTTTCTTTGTTTTTAATTTTCTGATTTAATTCTTCAGGGCGCATTGGGCTTCCATTGACCAAAATGTGCGAATCGACGTAAAATATGAATACGTAGCTTCACTTTTCTAACTCTTTTAACAATAGGTTCATCGCAATGGCAAACACCAATTCCGCGATCCGTTTTGACCACAAAGAAATCGCCGTGATCTTTAGTCTGTTTATCTTCGTTGCACTTCTGATGTTCACGGTTGGAATTTTGGTCGGCAAAGGACTCGCTCAAGCGCAATTCGCAGGCGCCGCAGGCCACCACACCCCAGCGAGAGAAATTAGTGAAGCCCCTCCAGCAAATCCCGCAAACTTAGGAACTTCGGTCAGTACCGACAGACCCAATGAACATGGCGCAGCTGAAGCTTCTGAAAAAGAAGAAAAGCACTCTGAACATGGAGAAAAAACAGCAGAGCATGCAGCAGCAGCCCCCGTGGCCGCTTCAGAACATGCCGTCGCAAAAGCAGAGGCAAAAGCCGATGCCCATTCGGCTCCTGCCGCCGACAAACATGCCGAAGAAGCCGATACGAGTTCTCCTTCTGCAAACTATGTCGCTCCCAAAACAGTCCACAAACTTTCAGACAGTGATGAACCTGCAGAAGCTCACGCGGGATTAAAATTGATTCCAAAAAAACCCGGAGTCATTCCGGATGACCCCACAAAAAAAGAAGCCCAGCATGTGATCAACGATCCGAAACTTGCGGGTCTTTTCGAAGAAGCCAAAGGCCCTGCTCCCAAAAAGCCAACGCCTATCGAACGTGAAGTTACTTCGGTCGATCCGCTTGCCGGAAGTAGCAGCGGAAAATGGACCGTTCAAATTGGCTCTTATCCCTCTCAAAAGGATGCCGAAGCGCGAGTGGCCGACCTTAAAAAACTAGGGTTTTCATATGCGTATTCCTCTGTTAAAACTTTGGACGAAAGTAAGGACACTTGGTACCGCGTCTGGCTGGGATTTTATCCTGACACTGAATCCGCAAAGAAAAGCGGAGAATCCCTTCAAGCGCGTGGAGAGGTTAAAAATTACATTGTCAAAAAAACCGACTCACGAGATTAAAAAAACGGAAAAGCCTTGGGGCTATGAATTGCTTTGGGCGCACACCGAGCAATATGTCGGTAAAATTCTTTTCGTAAAACAAGGTCACTCTCTCAGCCTGCAGTACCATAAAATTAAAGAGGAGACGATGTACTTCCAGTCGGGAAGTTGTCTGGTCGAAACCGGCAAAGATGAAAAGTCTCTCGAAACTTTTACATTTACCTCAGGCGACAGTTTTCACATCACCCCCGGAACGCTTCACCGACTGACGGCCGAGACAGATTGCACGATTTTTGAAGTTTCAACGCCTCACCTCGCAGATGTGGTTCGGCTTAAAGACAATTATGGCCGCACAGACAAAAAATCCTAAACCTCTTTTTGAAAAAATCGCCATCGTGATGGCCGGTGGAAGCGGAACGCGCTTTTGGCCGCTCAGCACCCACAAAACTCCGAAGCAGTACTTATCTTTGCTTGGAAAAAACAGTTTAATTCAAGACACGGTGAAACGTTTAGGGACTGTGTTTTCAAATAAGAACACGATGATTGTTTCCACCGAGAATCAAAAATCGATTTTAAGAAAACAACTTCCGAAAGTAAAAAATCTCGTTTTTGAACCCGAAGGAAAAAATACCGCGCCTTGTTTAATGTTGGCAGTGAAAACGTTAATCGATCAGGGTTATCCAAAAGATTCTGTCATCGGAGTTTTTCCAGCCGATCATACGATTTCGGATTCCAAGCGCTTTGAATCACTCATGACCGAAGCGGTACACTTTGCGTTTCAGACAAACGGAATTGTGACTTTAGGAATTGTGCCGACGCACCCTCATACTGGATACGGCTATATTCAAAAACGCGGAAATGTTTCGGGATGGGAATCTGTTTTTCAGGTGAGTCAGTTCAAAGAAAAACCCGACCTCGAAACCGCTCAAAAATATTTAGATTCGAAACAATATTACTGGAATGCGGGAATTTTTATTTTTCGTTTGGATACGATTACAGCGGCCTTCGAAGAGTTTTTACCTGACGAATGGTCCGAACTTCTCAAAGCGAAAAATTCGTTTCAAATCCGAAAAGTTTATAAAAAACTCACAGCCCAACCCTTTGACGTCGCAGTTCTCGAAAAGTCTCCATTTGTCTATTTGATTCCCGCCGAAATGGGATGGAATGATATTGGCTCCTGGAATGCAGTAACAGAATTAGTTTCAAACGATGCGAATGGTAATTATGCATCGGACTCGTCGGCTTTGATGCTTGAGAGTAAGAATAATTACATTCACCTCTCCTCGAAGAAAAAAATCGCGGTCATTGGTTGCGAGAATCTGATTGTCGTCGAAACCAAAGACAGTATTCTCATTTGTTCTAAGACCTTAGATCAAAAGGTTCGCGAAGCTGCTAAAACATTTGATAAATAATTATTTTAGGCGTGGCTACGGGACATAAATATTGCCGGTATTGATATTCGAATTGCTCGCGTCACGACCGGAGAAAATGATCATTTTTCCACCCGTCCAGACAGACATCGATTGGTAGGTAGGTTGAGGGGCGCCATTCGTTGCGATCGCCGTCCAAGTGTTTGTGGAGACATCGTAAATACCGCCCGAGTTGACAGCTGTAGGTCCCGAAGTATACCCACCGAAGAGGATCAATTTAGCCCCAGTCCAAACGGTAGCGGCGTTAGATCGCCCTACAGGTGAGCCCACTGTCGACATCGCGGTCCAAGTATTTCCCACAGGATCGTATGAGCCGCCCGTATTGAAATTCCAAACCTGCATTCTGCTGCCGGTCCAAAACACGGCCCCATTTCCTACCGTAACCCCATTCGCAGGAGCCGCAAGGGTACTTGTCGCAGTCCAAGTATTCGATGCGGGATCATAAATTCCACCCGTGTTGTCGACTGAGTTTCCGCCCCCGCCATAACTAACCAGTTTGCTTCCCGTCCAAACCGCGAAATTAGAGTATGTCCCCGAGGGCGCATCCAGCGTGGGCATCGTCGTCCAGCTGTTTGCGGCAGGATCAAAGACTCCCCCCGTGTTAGTAGGGGAGGCGGCGGTTCCTCCATAAACGTAAAATTTTGATCCGGTCCATGCAGTTCCGTAAGAAACTCGACTCGACGGCGCTCCCACAGTCGAAGTGTCGGTCCAACTATCTGAAACTGGATCGTATAGCCCACCCGAATTTAAATAGACCGCAGACCTTCCTGCCACGATAAGCATCTTTGATCCCGTCCACGTAGCACCCGGTGTGATTCGAGCCGCCGGCGCACCCAGCGTTGCCATCACAGTCCAACTGTCAGCGACGGGATCATAGAGACCTCCCGTATTCGTTCGTGAAGCGACAATCCCACCCCAAACCAGCATTTTTGATCCTGTCCAAACAGCAGCGGCACTATAACGGCCTCCAGGGGCGTTGTTCGTTGTCATCGCGGTCCACGTTCCGGCGGCGGCATCTGGCGGCGGTGTAAAAACTCCTCCCGTATTGATCCACGCCGCCCCACCATATCCGCCAAAGGTAATCATCTTCGCGCCAGTCCAAACGGAAGAGTGATAATAGCGACCGATTGGAGCGCCACCGGTATCGGTTGCGACCCAAGTATTCGTCAAAGGATCATAAAGGGCACCGGTGTTTACACCACTCGCATTTCCCCCAAAAACCACAAACTTTGAGCCCGTCCAAATCGATGTCGGGATGTTGCGAGGACTAGGAGCGCCATTCGTGCTCATCGTCGTCCAGCTATTTGCTGCCGGATCATACAGTCCCCCGGAGTTTAATGTCGTAGGAATCGAGGTCAATCCGCCGTACACGATCACTTTAGAACCCGTCCACCCGTAGTTAGTCACAGTCCGTAGAGAGGGAGCGCCAAGAGTCGCTGTGGCAGTCCAGGTATCTGCAACAGGATCATACTGCCCTCCTGAATTTAAATGATTCCCAGTATTGTAATTCCCCATCAATGCAACCATTTTCGAACCCGTCCATACCAGTGCAAACGAGCTTCGTATCGCGGGAGCGCCCAGAGTGGTCATCGTCGTCCAGCTATTCGCCTCGGGATCATATATCCCTCCCGAATTGAAATTAGAAATAGCGTTTCCAGCAAACGCGAGCACTTTAGAACCGGTCCACACCAACTGTGCGGCTCGAGCTGAAGGGGCACCAAGGGTTGCAGTGGCCGTCCAGGTATCGGCCGCTGGGTCATAGATGCCTCCCGTGTTCAATGCATTCCCACTCGAGTTGTTTCCACTAAAGATAACCATTTTGCTACCCGTCCAAACGGCCGGGGCAATCATTCGAGGAACCGGAGCTCCCAGTGTGGCCATCGCGGTCCAGCTATTTGTCACAGGATCATAAAGCCCACCGTCGTTGACGTAACTTGGCCAGGCATATCCTCCATAAAAAATCGCCTTCGACCCCGTCCATAACGCTGCTCCGTTCGCAGCCCCTCGACCCGAAGGGGCTCCGGTCGTCGTAGTGGCCGTCCAGTACGGAAATGCCGAGGCGTAAGTAAACACTCCGGTTCCCGTTCCGCTCTGGCTATCGGAATTCGTAACGATGATATCGACGGCACCCGCAGATCCTGAAGGCGTCGTACACGTCATCGTTGTCGCATTCGAAACGTTTGGAGAAGTACAGGAGGATCCCCCCACTGTGACCGTTGCGCCTGAAATAAATCCTGTTCCTGTGATGGTAATACTGTCGCCCCCACTTGTGCTTCCGGAATTGGGAGAACTACTGGTCACCGTCGGTGCGGCTCGATACGTGTAGGCAGTGGCTGCATTTCCGTTCTGTGTATCCGCGTTCGTGACGGTCACCGTAACTGCGCCCGCGGCGTGTGCTGACGTCGTACAAGTGATTGAAGTGGAAGAGGCCACATTCACACTTCCACAACTGCTTCCGCCGAAATCGACGGTAGCACCACTAATAAATCCTGTCCCTGTCACAGTGACCGCAGTCGATCCGGCGAGAGGTCCACCGGTAGGCGAAACTGAAGTAACTGTAGGGGCGTCTCGATAAGTATAGGCGCTCGCCGCATTTCCATTTTGGCCGTCGGAGTTCGTCACAGTGACGGTGACGGCACCGGCCGCATGAGCAGACGTTGTACACGTGATCGAAGTCGTCGAAGCCACATTCACACTTCCGCAACTGCTTCCACCAAAGTCGACCGTGGCTCCCGTCGCAAATCCTGTTCCTGTGACAGTGACCGAAGTGCCACCGGCTAAAGCGCCACCATTCGGAGAGACCGATGAAACTGTGGGCGCGACTCGATAAATATAAGCGGACGCCTCATTTCCACTTTGACCATCCGAGTTCGTCACAGTGACAGTCACCGCACCTGCGGCATGAGAGGACGTGGTGCAAGTGATTGACGTCGAAGAAGCGACATTCACGCTTCCGCAAGCGCTTCCCCCAAAATCAACCGTCGCACCTGAAACAAATCCCGTTCCGGTCACAGCAACAACGGATCCGCCACTTGGCAGGCCTCCATCGGGCGAGACTGACGTCACTGTCGGCGCTGCTCGATAAGTGTAAGCAGTTGCCGCACTTCCATTTTGCGTGTCAGCGTTAGTGACCGTCACGGTCACTGCCCCTGCTGCATGCGAAGATGTCGTACAAGTTATCGAAGTCGCAGAGGCGACGCTGACACTTCCACAAGTGCTTCCACCGAAATCCACACTTGCGCCTGAAACAAATCCTGTTCCTGTGATCGTGACCGAAGTACCGCCCGCTAACGCCCCCACATTTGGAGAGACAGAGGTGACCGTGGGTGCAGCTCTATAAGTATAAGCCGTTGTCGCATTTCCGCTCTGTGTATCAGAGTTCGTAACGGTGACGGTCACAGCCCCTGCTGCGTGCGAAGATGTCGTACAAGTAATCGAAGTCGAAGACGCCACATTGACGGTTCCGCAACTGCTTCCGCCAAAATCTACACTCGCGCCTGAGACAAATCCGGTTCCTGTGACAGTGACCGAAGTGCCACCGGCCAAGGCGCCTGCATTCGGAGAAACGGATGTCACCGTCGGTGCCGCTCGGTAAGTAAAGGCCGCGGCCGAGCTTCCACTTTGGGTATCGGCGTTCGTCACCGTCACTGTAACGGCACCCGCTGCGTGTGCGGCGGTGGTACACGTGATCGAAGTCGAAGAAGCCACATTCACAGATCCGCAAGCACTTCCTCCAAAATCGACGCTCGCTCCTGAAACAAATCCGGTTCCGGTGATAGTGACCGAAGTTCCACCCGCGGGTAATCCGCCGTTAGGAGAAACAGATGTCACTGTAGGAGCCCCTCGATAAGTGTAAGCGCTCGCTGCATTTCCACTTTGCGTATCTGAATTTGTGACCGTTACGGTCACGGCACCTGCCGCATGTGCGGACGTCGTACATGTGATTGAAGTCGATGAAGCAACGTTGACCGTTCCGCAACTGCTTCCACCAAAATCAACACTCGCGCCTGAAAGAAATCCCGTTCCTGTGACTGTCACTGAAGTTCCACCCGCAAGCGCCCCTGCATTTGGAGAAACCGAAGTCACCGTGGGAGCCGCTTGGTAAGTATAGGCCGCCGCAGAGTTTCCGCTTTGAGAATCGGAGTTTGTAACGGTGACCGTCACCGCTCCCGCTGCATGTGCTGACGTCGTACAAGTAATCGAAGTCGAAGAAGCCACGTTGACCGTTCCGCAACTGCTTCCGCCGAAATCCACAGTCGCTCCTGAGACAAATCCCGTTCCTGTAATTGTGACTGAAGTGCCCCCGGCGAGCGCACCTGCATTGGCAGAGACCGAAGTCACGGTCGGTGCCGCTCGATAAGTGTAAGCCGCAGCAGCGTTTCCACTTTGGGTGTCAGAGTTAGTGACCGTTACCGTAACCGCACCCGCTGCATGAGCAGAAGTCGTACAAGTAATCGAACTGGAGGACACAACGTTGACCGTTCCGCAAGCGCTTCCGCCAAAATCCACAGTAGCACCCGACACAAATCCCGTTCCTGTAATTGTGACCGCAGTTCCTCCCGCTAAAGCACCTGCATTTGCAGAAATTGAAGTCACTGTCGGAGCCGCTCGATAGGTGTAAGCGGTGGCTGCATTCCCACTCTGCGTATCCGAGTTTGTGACCGTCACGGTAACCGCCCCCGCTGCATGAGCAGAAGTCGTACAAGTAATCGAAGTGGAGGACGCAACGTTGACCGTTCCGCAGGCGCTGCCACTAAAATCTACGGTCGCACCCGAAACAAATCCCGTTCCGGTAATCGTCACTGCCGTGCCGCCCGCCAGTGCGCCGGCATTGGCAGAAACCGAAGTTACGGTCGGTGCCGCTCGATAAGTGTAAGCCGCAGCAGCGCTTCCGCTTTGTAAATCAGTGTTCGTGACAGTGACCGTCACTGCCCCTGCGGCGTGAGCTGAAGTCGTACACGTTAGAGATGTGGAGGATCCAACGTTCACCGATCCACAAGCGCTTCCCCCAAAATCGACACTCGCGCCAGCGACAAATCCCGTTCCTGTCACCGTCACTGCGGTCCCCCCGCCTAAAGCGCCGACATTTGTAGAAACGGAACTGACAGTGGGTGCAGCTCGATAAGTAAAAACGTTCGTCCCCGTACCTGTTTGCGTATCCGGATTGGTCACGACGATATTCACGGCACCGGCGGCATGAGCGCCAGTCGTACAGCTGATCGTCATCGTCGTTAAAACGTTAGGACTCGTACAAGCCACTCCACCGACAGTCACGGTGGCGCCGGTATTAAAACCACCGCCCGTCACAACGATCGCCGTTCCCCCAGCAACGGTACCGCCGTTCGGACTACTGCTCGTGACAACAGGAGCATCGAGGTAGGTGTATGCGGCTGGGTTGATTCCAATTTGCAAATCGCCATTTGTCACCGTGACGCCAACTGTTCCCGCGGCATGCGCGGCAACCGTACAAGTCATCGTCGTCGAATTGACAACCACGGGACTCGAACAAACATTTCCGCCGACAAGCACTGTCGCGGCCCCCCAAAATCCTGTTCCCGTAATCGTAATCGGTGTACTTCCCGAGATCGTCCCGTTGGAAGGAGAAACACTCGAGATGGTGGGAGGCCCTTGGTAAGTGAATAAATTATTTCCCGTTCCTGTCTGAGCGTCGACGTTTGTGACAATGACACTCGAGGCTCCGGCGCTATGAGCTCCCGTCGTACACCGCAGCGTTGTCGAATTCGTGAAGATGACAGAGGTACAATCGACTCCTCCAATTGTAACCGTCGCTCCGCTGACAAATCCTGTTCCTGTGATCGTTACGGCCGTTCCACCATCTAAAGTTCCCGCAGTGGGGCTGATGCTACTCACGCTGGGAGCGGGGACGTAAGTAAACTCACTGCTCAACGTCGTCGATTGTCCCAAACTGTTTGAGACGACGACATCAAAACTTCCCATTGTGTGCGCGGGAGTTAGACAAGTGACATAATTTCCGTGAGCCGTATCGACCGTAAGACTGGTACAAGCGAGTCCACCGATGGTCACAGAATTGACTCGTTTCAAATATTTTCCATTGAGAGTTAAAAGATTTCCACCCGCTGCACGCCCGACAGGAGGGACAAGGGAAGTAATATCGGGACTGAAAGAATAACTTTCTCCAGACACTTCTTTTTCAACGGTTTTAGAATTATTTTCTATTTTTCCGTTTTTATAATTGAACGTGACTTTAGAAGTGAAGCGCCCCATTTGCGTGGGTGAAAAAGTAATCGTGACCGTACAGCTTTCTCCTTTTCCGAGAGAGTCCGTACAAGTCGCACCCGTTCCCGGATAACTCCCGCCTTTGAATTCAAAAGGAGAGGTCAAAGGATTCACGGTGATTTCGGTCGCGAGTCGTTCGCCTTTATTTGTAATATTAAAACTAATTTCGTTTACGGAATCTAAGCTTCGCCTGCCAAAATCGTATTCGTCAGAATTACTAAAAAAACTTCTCTCAGCATCGGGGGCAATTTCTAAAGAGGCAGGAGGAATGATGGCAACCCCCGGATGAAATTCTTCATCGACAGTGGCACTGCAAGCGCTCAAAACGACCCAGAAGATCGCCAAAGGCAGAGCACGGAAAAGATATTTGAAAAAACGGGTACGCATACGTCCATCTATATTAACGACTGGTTACGACCTTAACTTTAGCATGTTTTACGCGCTGAATTATGAAGGCAATTATTTGTTTTTTTTCACAATTCCTGGGCTCAAATTGAGGCTTGTCATGGACAAAAATGGTCTAAAAAGTTTGATAAGTCAGGGGTTCAACGTTACCATTACAACATTATGGCAGTGAAAATTTCCTTTGATTACACCCACTCGTTTAACTCTAAAAAATCCGTCCCCGAAGTCTACGCATTCCTTGAGGATTATAAAAAGTCGATTGTTGAAACTTTTCCCGGTTTGAAATCAGTGACAGAAAATCCGAATGGAGAATTTCACTGGATTTTCGATACCATTAGCCATGCAGGTTATAAAGTGAATATTGATTTTCTGACTCGTTTCGAAAAAGATTCGAATCGACGTCTCTCAATTTTACCCGTTCCGGGCAAGACCACTTTGTCGGCAGATTATACTTTAAGCGAAAAAAACGCTGGCACTGAGGTTAGCTTCAAATCCCGTTTTGAAACAGAACTTCCCCTGCCCTCCTTTTTGAAATCGATGGCTCAACCTTTTGCGGAAAAAGGAATTCGTTCTCTCTTTGCTGAATATCTGACGAATGTCGAACAAGCTCTTAAATAATCTTTATTTTTTATCCATTTTCGCCGGAGTGTCCGTCTTTTTGGCGTTTGAGCGTTACAACCTCATTCCGAGTCTGATTTTATTTCCGATTCTATTCAATTCGCTTCTTTTTAGAGTCTCGTCGTCAAAACAGGCGTTTTGGCTGGGGTTTCTGACTTCTTTTGTGGTGATGGTGGGCGGATTTTACTGGGTCGCTTATGTTTTACATGAATTTGCCTATGTTCCCTGGTCCGTTGCGGTCCTCATGTTCCTTGCATTTTGCGGCTTCGGGGCACTGAACTTTCCTCTTTTTACTCTTCTAGGTTACAAAATTATTACGGAGTGTCGCTTAAACTCAAAATCAAAGATCACTTCTCAGTTTTTTATTCCTTTCTTTCTGCCGGCACTTTTTACGCTGATTGAATACACGATCCCAAAACTTTTCCCGTGGTATCTCGGACACTCGCTGTATCAACAGCCTTATCTCATCCAAATTGTCGAACTGACAGGATGTACGTTTTTAACTTTTCTCCTCTATCAAACTGGCTCCATTCTTCATGTGAAGGTTTCGGCGGGCAAATTCCCTAAAGTCGCAAGCATCGTCTGTGCTTCTCTTTGGTGTTTTTCATTGGGTTTTTCCTGGTATCGTTTAAATCATTTCTCCCCCGAAATGCGCGACATCAACGTATTACTCGTCCAACCCAATATCGGCAGTCTTGAAAAAGTCGCCGCCGAAAAAGGAATTGCAGGACGAGTTACCTACGTCGTCGAAAAATATCAAAAGCTCACCGATGAAGCGCTGGCAAAAACAAAAAGCGATTTAGTGCTCTGGCCCGAAACCGCCATGCCCTTTCAAATGGATTTTCCTTCGCGTTATGCTCTCGACATCAAAAAATACATCGCTGAAAAAAACACGAATTTTATTATTGGCGGCTATGGAAAAGGAGCTTTGGATAGTCTTAAAGATCGAAATGCCGCCTTTGTCTTCGAACCGGGCAAACCCAACTACACGACTCTTTACGCAAAAAGTATTCTCCTGCCTTTCGGAGAATTTCTTCCTCTAGGTGACAGTTTCCCGGCACTTTATCGAATGTTTCCCCAAGTCGCGAACTTCGAACGCGGAATGACTCAAGAACCCATTCCCCTTCCGAATGGTTTAAGAGTCGGCTGCACGATTTGTTACGAAGATATCATTCCCAGTTTTTATCGACGGACGGCAGGCTATGGACCGAATGTCATCGTCAATCTCACAAACGACTCCTGGTTCGGGCCGACCTCCGAACCCTACTTGCATGCGTCTCTCACCAATTTCAGAGCCATTGAAGCCCGCATTCCCTTTTTAAGAGTGACAAACACCGGAACGAGTTTCTTAGTCGATATTTACGGTAACATCCTGCACCGCACGGGCGTGTTTGAAGACGGCGTCATTCAAGCAAATATTTCAGTCCCCGTATCGCCTGAGAGAACGATCTACGTCCAGTATGGCGACTGGATTATGATACTCTTAGGCCTAGTGGTAGGCTTAGGCATCTGGAGATTAAAAAATGCATCCGTTTCTGTATGATTGGGTCATTGGCGAACATCACTACCGAATTCCAACTTATGGAGTTCTCTTAGCGCTTTCGTTTTCAATCGCGTACTTCACAAGTTTAAGACGCGCCTATCAACTGGGTGAAGAACCCCGGCATGTCGAAAATCTTTTTTTGGTGATTATCCTTTCTTCCATTGTCGGAAGCCGTCTCTTTCACGTTTTTTTTGAAGAGCCCTCTTTTTACCTGTCGCATCCCTCGAAGATCCTCGCAGTCTGGGAAGGCGGCTATACTTTTTATGGCGCGCTTCTGATGGGAATTTTTGGGATCTCAGTCTATGTCAAACTGCAGAAGATTGATTTTTTAGGATGGGCAGATATCTGTACACCCTCAACCACCTTTGGTCTTTTCTTAGGACGAATCGGTTGTTTCTTCGCAGGTTGCTGCTGGGGAAAACCCTCAGATGTTCCCTGGGCCGTGACCTTTACGAATCCAGATGCCTTTACCAGTTTGAGAAATGTTCCCGTGCACCCCACCCAACTTTACGAATCGTTTGGAGCGTTTTTTATCTGGATTTATCTCGAGTATCTTTTCAAGCATCGAAAGTACCGCGGGCAAGTTTTTCTCCACGCGATCAGCATGTACGCGGTTTTGCGCTTCATCATCGAATACTTTAGAGGAGACGATTACCGAGGATTTATTTTCAATGGGCTTATTAGTTATTCCCAACTCGTGTCCCTTGGAATCTTGCCTTTTGCAATTGTTGCGATGCTCGTTTACGGGAAAACGACACTGCCGTTAGCATCGACCCTCGAAACCAAAACACGAACCAAAACTAAGACCAAATCGAAGTATCCCGTAAAAAAACGGAGATGAACTTTACACTCTCAGGCATTCTCGCTGGCCTCATTTTTGGTTCCTTCGGATTTTATTTTATCAAAAAAGGAAAAGCCGAAGGCGAACTCCCCACGATGCTCATTGGAGCGGCGTTGTTAGTTTATCCCTATTTCATCGAAAATGATTACCTGCTCTGGGGCATCGGCGCCATTCTCATGACTGTCGCATTTAAACAACCTTGGTAAATACAGCTTCGAAAACTGTTCACAAAACGTAACCACTCTCTTCACAAATAGTTTGCTTTTTGTCCACAGCCTTCCTATAGCAAGTCCATGGCGCTCGAAGTTTTAATCAGAGAGTATCAAAGACGGAGTCTTAAAAACCCTCGGTACTCCGTGCGCTCCTTCGCGAAATCACTCGGCGTGAGTCATTCTCTTTTGTCGATGGTTTTAAATGGAAAAAGAAATCCATCTCGAAAATTGGAAGCCTTGATCGAGCAAAAGTTTAGAGAGCCTAGCACTCCCTCCTCTCGAGATGAATACTCCGAGATTAAAGCCGATCAATTCGAAAAAATTGCTTCCTGGCTCCATTATGCAATCCTCAGCAGCACGACAACGAGCAAATCTTTTACTCCCAAATCACTCGCCAAGCGTTTTGGGGTGACCGAAACTCAAGTGAAGATTGCGATTCAAGACCTTATCCGAACCCAACTGCTTGCCAAAACGAAGTCGGGAAAATGGATACAAAAATCACGGCCGATTCATCTCAACAATTTCGTCCAGTCGTCTTTCAGTTCGGCGTTGATTCGAATGTACCTCGATAAAGCCAACGAATCGATGGATCAGGGAGATGTTTTAAAACGGGACTTGCGGGTCAATACGTTTGCGATGAATGCAAAAGATATTCAATTCGCCTCAGAGAAAATTACTACGTTCAGACGACAACTCGTTCAGGAACTCGAATCTCGGGGAGCGCCTGACACCGTGATGGCATTTTGCACAAATCTTTTCTCATTGGAGAAATTATAAAAGGAAACCTATGATTCTAAAAACCGCTCTTTTTTTTACCCTGATTCAAATAGCATTTGTCGCAAGCCCCAGTTTCGCGGGAAATGAAGGCGGTCGAGGTGGAAATGGCATCTACATTAAAGGGAAGCTTTACGTCTTTGACCTAGTAGAAAAAGGGCTTCAAGAGGAAGTCTGGATAGATGAAGAAATGGAAAAACATCCGAGTTATTCAACGATTTTAAAATTCATTGAAACTCAGCCTTATTCCATTTTTAAGGACAAAGATCTTTGTAAGCTCTTGGCACTCAAACTCTTAGAAGTCGGTTACTACAACTCAGGTCTCGGTTACACACTCTACACCGCATTGAACCATTTAAGATTTTATCAGGTCGACAAGGAACTCGTCGATGCTTGGGAAGGCACTACCGTCCTTGAAGTCGAACCCAAAGACCGCCCCACAATTGCGGTCCGAAAAGGGGTCGATGTGCGGATTGATAAGGAACTTTACAAAAAATTAGTGGATACCCCTAATCGAGCCGCCTTAATCTTTCATGAGCTCCTTTTTGCGACGATCCTTCCCGATGTAAAATCGGTTCCCCTCACTGAAACCAAATCAACGATTTCAGTCACTCAAAATAGCGATTCGGTCCGGGCGATCAATGGGGAACTGTTCCACCCTGCTTTAAAACAGCAAAAAGGAAAAACACTTCTCACCGCATTTGCAAAAGTCACACGGCAATACCTTCTTGACCCTGTTTACTTCTCCAAAGAGCGGTATCACGCCGCCCCGACAGTCCTCTTCGAATATGGTCACGAATTTATAAAACACGTGACTCCAACTACGAATTTCCGTTCTTCCTTCGTTGTCTCTCAACCCCTTAAACTTTCACTATCGGATATCGACACAGACGACGCGCAAGCGAAAACTCTTTGTTCAGACTTGTCTAGATTTACGGGTTATCGTTTGCAATTGAAGACAGAAAACGTTTACGAGGTTCCCGAACTCATTTCTTTTTTTTCATACGGAGGCACACAGGACACATTTTATCAGTCGCATTTTTTTAACACAGGCGTTGGATTTAAATCGATTCGGGCGGAAGGAATCTCGACTCTTCCAAATTATCCTCTTAATCCGATTGAACCCATCACCATTCATGGCTACGTTGCCGACTATAAAGAAAAACTATCGCAAGCGGATTGTTTAGCAATCATTCAAAAGTACATGAAGCGAGGCCGCGAATTTTTAACTACAAACAATCTTTTTTACTGGAAGAAAGATTGAGCCTGTCTTTATTTCTTTAAAGCTTGATCCAAATCCGCTTTTAAGTCTTCGACGTTTTCGATTCCTATCGAAAGTCGAATCAGGTTATCGGTAATTCCTAATGTTTTGCGGGTCTCGGGAGGAAGCGATGCATGTGTCATAATCGCCGGATGATCGACAAGCGATTCAACACCTCCCAAGCTTTCTGCTAGAGTAAACACTTTTAAATTCTCGAGAAATTTTCTTGCTTCGGCAATTTCGCCTTTTAAGAAAAAGGTGAGCATTCCGCCAAACGCGCGCATTTGTTTTTTTGCCGTCGCATATTGAGGATGCGATTCTAAGCCTGGATAAATCACGCGTTCCACTTTAGGATGCGTTTCTAAGAACTTCGCAAGGGCCCGACCATTTTCATCATGACGGTTCATTCGAACCGCTAAGGTTTTAATCCCTCGCAAAACAAGCCACGATTCAAACGCTCCTTGAATGGCGCCAACCGAATTTTGAATATGGTGAATTCTTTTCGCAAGGGCCTCATCATTGACCATGATGGCGCCACCGACACAGTCACTGTGGCCGTTGATGTATTTTGTCGTCGAATGCAAAACAATATCCGCACCCCATTTGAAGGGACTCTGGCAAAAAGGGGTTGCGAAGGTATTATCGACGACAATTAAAGGTTTCGTTTTTAATTGCGCCGCAGCCTTGGCGACTTTTTCAATGTCGATGACTTTTAAAAGAGGATTGGTCGGAGTTTCAATCCAAATCATTTTTGTTTTTGGAGTGACAAACTTCTCGAGTGGCTCTGCAGTTAGATCTCCGAAAGTCGTTGTGACTCCATGCCTCGCCCAAACCGTTCGAAAAAGTCGGCTGGTTCCACCGTAAACGTCATCGACTGACACGACATGATCGCCCGCTTCTAGAAGATGCAGGAGCGCATCACTCGCGGCACATCCGGAGGCCATTGCAAAGCCATGACTTCCGCCTTCTAGCGCTGCGAAAGAAGTTTCAAGCGCGGATCGCGTCGGATTTTTTGTTCGCGAATAATCATATCCTTTATAAACGCCCGGAGAGCTTTGAACGTAAGTACTCGTTGCAAAAATCGGCGTCATAATCGCGCCCGTGCTCGGATCGGGTTCGACCCCCGCATGCACTGCCAAAGTTTCAAATCTTAATTTTTCGTCTTTCACATCAACCTCCACCGGACTGGGTACTTAAGAAACTGATCAAATCGATTTTTGTAAGAATGTGTTTTACCTTTCCACCTTCCATCACAAAAGCGACTTTTCCATTCGTAAAAATATCATTCAAACGATTCATCGGATCATTTTCTTCGACAATCGAATAATTACTGTCGACGAGTTTTTCAATGCTATCGGTGGCTTTCACTTCCCCACTGATGAGAGGCCGGAGCAAAGCCATTTCGGCAATGACGCCTTTGACCTCTGTTCCCGCCAGCACTGGAAGTTGAGACACGCCTTCTTCACGCATGATTTTTACAACCGATTCGATTTTGTCGGTTGTTTTCGCAGCGACTACTTTCGTCGTCTTGTGCATAATATTGATCATGTCTCGAATCGTAGCTTCGTGCGTTTTTTCGAGATAAGAATTTTCAATCATCCAAGCATCGTTGTAGGTCTTACTGAGATATCGGTTTCCAGAATCCGGTAAAATCACGATGACTTTTTCCGGCGTTTTAAGTTGAGACATATAGCGGAGTGCGCCTACGACAGCGGCTCCCGAAGAAGTGCCTGAAAAAATCCCTTCTTTCATCAGAAGCGACCGTGTCATTAGAAAAGATTCTTTATCTTCCACCGTAATAATTTTATCTACGACGGAAAAATCACAGTTCTCAGGTTTGATATCTTCGCCAATGCCTTCAATTTTGTAACTGACGGCCGGACTGTGTTTTCCGGTTTCGAAAAGTTCTCGTAAAATTGAGCCCTTTGGATCGACACCAATCACTTTAATCGATGGCTTTTTTTCTTTTAAATATTTTCCGATTCCCGAAATCGTGCCACAGGTTCCCATGCCGATCACAATCGTATCGAAATCGCCTTTCGTCTGTTCCCAGATTTCAGGTCCCGTTGTGAGATAATGCGTGTTTCGATTATTCAGATTGGAATATTGGTTTGTAAAATACGCATGGGGTGTTTCTTTCGCGATTCGTGCTGCCGTACTGTAATGAGAATGCGGAGAAGACGCTTCGACACCTGTGGGAGTCATCACCACTTTTGCACCGAACGCTCTTAAATTCTGTCTTTTTTCTTCGGACATTTTATCCGGCATGACAAAAACGGTTTTGTATCCTTTGATTGCGGCCGTAATCGCAAGTCCCATTCCGGTATTGCCTGAAGTCGCTTCGACGATCGTTCCGCCCGGTTTCAACTTCCCTTCCTTTTCGGCCATCTCGATCATATGACGACCGATGCGATCTTTAATGGAACCCCCTGGATTTAAGAATTCACATTTCGCATACAACTCGCCTTGAACGCCTTTTGCGACACGGTTCAGTTTTACGATGGGTGTGTTTCCGATGGCTTCGAGAATATTTTCTTTAAATTGCGACATAGTAGCTATCACTCCCGTTGATCTTGAAGTTGACTGTTCCGGATTTACTCTATATTACGAGTGAACCCTTGGCAAAAGCCATGAACCTTTTCTACTTTATATATGCAAAATACTGTAAATCCAATTAAGAAGGTACTCGTTAGCGTCTGGGACAAATCCGGTCTCGACACTTTGGCTCCACTCTTAAAAAGTTTAAATGTCGAAACCTATTCGACGGGCGGAACCGCAAAATACCTCGAGAGCTTAGGCCTCAAGGTGATTCCGGTTGAAGCCGTTACAGAATTCCCAGAGATGCTTGCTGGTCGCGTCAAAACTTTACACCCCAAAATTTTCGGGGGTATTTTAGCAAGACGGGAAGAAGCAGAAGATCTGAAACAGGTCGCAGAATTTCAAATTCCTCTTTTCGATTTAGTCATCGTGAATCTTTATCCGTTTTGGGAACATCTAAAAGATGACACGAAAACCCAATCGCAATTTGTCGATATCGGCGGCCCTTCGATGATTCGCGCATCGGCCAAAAATCATTTCCACGTCACCGTAGCTTCCGATCCGAAAGATTACGCCGAGCTCGCCGAAGAATTAAAAAAATACCAAGGGACGAGCTACCCGTTTCGAAAAAAGATGGCGGCTCTGACGTTTGAACGTACCGCCGCATACGACGCGATGATCGCAAATGCTTGGCTCGAAAGTGAACTCCCGCACCAGCTCTCGCTTTCAAAACAATTGCCCCTCCGTTACGGCGAAAACCCACACCAAAAGGCCGCTTGGACAGGCGAAGCTTCGTGGAAAAGCATTCAGGGAAAAGAACTTTCGTACAATAATCTTTTAGATGCTGAAGCAGCGACTCGACTCACTTCTGAATTCGCCGATCCTGCAGTCGCGATTATCAAACATAATAATCCGTGTGGCGTCGCTTCGTTTACGGGAGAACTTTCTGAAATTTATCAAGCCGCTTTAGACTGCGATCCCAAATCGGCTTTCGGCGGAATTGTTTCATTCAATCGCCCGGTCGATGCAAAAACGGCAGAACTTCTTTCTCAACATTTTTATGAAGTCATCTTAGCTCCTAGCTTTGATCCTGCTGCACTTGAGATTTTTTCGAAAAAGAAGAACTTACGAATCATTCAATGGGAAAAACCCAACTTCCAAGCGTTTGAAATTCGATCGAGTCTCGGCGGATTTCTCGTTCAAACTTCCGACGACGCCGGAGTGCCTCCGAAATTAGAATCGGTCACCGAGAAAAAAATGGAATCGGGACAAATGGAAAAAGATCTCGTCTTCGCGTGGCTTGTTTCAAAGCATGTTCGATCGAATGCGATCGTGATTGCGAAAAAGGGCCGCACGTTGGGAATTGGTGCAGGACAGATGAGTCGAGTGGATGCGGTTGAAATCGCACTCAAAAGAGCGGGCGCAGAGACTTCGCAAGCGGTCCTCGCCTCCGATGCGTTCTTCCCCTTCCGGGACAATATTGATCTTTTAAAGTCGAGTGGCATCCGAGGAATTGTTCAACCCGGCGGGTCACAGCGAGACGGTGAAGTGATTCAAGCCTGTAATGAGCTTGGCATTTCCATGGTCTTTACTGGACAGCGTCATTTCCGACACTAAACGTCTAAAAACATCAAATTGAGTGCTCGGTTTTCCCCCTGATCTGGTCGATAAGATTAGGAGATTTTACTCCTATGGCCTCAAGTCCCAAAGAATGGTTAGTCAGAACCAAATCACGAGATATCGTGGGTCCTTTTTCATTGCGCGAACTCGTGCAAAAATTAAAGGACAACGAAATTTCTCTAGAAGATGAAATGTCTCCCCCTGCGGGAAGTTGGATCTCCGTTCAAACGCTTCAAGCACGAGATGTGGAAGAGGTCACCCGAACTTCAACCCGAGTGACAGGAACCGACACTCGAAATGTCGACGATACCTCCGATCCGACAGAAGATACGAATCCCTCAGTCGAAAACCAACCGAAAACGCCTCTCTACCCTCAAAAAGAAATCGCAAAGGCAAATACAAAATCAAAAGTCGCTCCGTTTTTAATGGGCGCAATTGTTTCGCTTTTTTTTGTCGCGCTTTTTCTGTACTTTAATTCGTCCGGCGGCAAATCAAAATCGAATGACATGCTCTCGACCGCGACGGCATTCGACGGCGATTCTAAAATGACCCAACGGGCAAATGAGCTGATTCATCGAGGAGAGAAGAAACTCGCTCTGAAAGAACTCTCGGAGTACCACGAAAAACAAATGGGAAAAGGCGAGCTTTCTTACCTCATCCCCTACTCCGCTTTACTCATCACCGAAGGAGAATCTTCGACTCGCGCCCGAAAGTTTTTGGAAACTATTTTAGCGTCTCATCCTTCGAATCCATTAAAGAGTAAGGCCCACCATTGGCTCGGATATCTCGATCTGATGGAAGGCGAAGAAGGCTACGGAGAAGACCACTTCCTCGAAGTCCTCCAGCTCAACACCAAAGACGTCGCAGCCCAATTTAATTTGGGACGCGCTTATCTCATGCAAGAAAACTTTCAAAAGGCGCTTGATTACCTGCAACTTGCAGAGCTTGAAATGCCTGATCTTTACCTCATCCATATTTACAAGGGCCGCGCAAAAACCCAACTCAATTTACAAGAAGAAGCGCGGCAATCCTTTCAAACAGCGATTCAAAACGCGAATGACCGTTGGCTCTCGTACATCTACTACGCCTCTTTCCTTTTCAAGTACCACGAATTTAACGAAGCCCGACAAGTCCTTAAAAAAATGCTCACACGCGACCCCAGTTACGAAATCTACAGTCCGCCGCCTTACGGATTCTACCAAGAAGCACTCAACTATTCGGAGTATCTTGAGCTTTTCAATCAAATCATGGAAAAAGCTCCTACAGAGGAAAAAGAACTCGGAAGACTCTATTTAAGTTACATCTCGGATCCTCAAGGCGCTTCGGGAAAAAGAATCCTTGCCCTCGCAGTTTCGGGGAATCTTTACTGTAAAGTGATTGCCTTAAAAGTCGCTCTCGAAAAGAGAATGGCCGCTGAAGAAATTAAAACCCTGCTAGAACGCCTTCCGCCCAATTTAAATGAGTTCGGATATTTTGCCTACGTCTTGCGAGCCGATGCGAAAAGAGAACTCGGCAATCTCACCGAAGCCCAACAAGATTACCGTCGCGCTCTCGTCTTAGAACCAAAATCCGCAATCTCCCATCTTCTTCTCGCGCACCTTCTTAAAAAATTGCAAAAAGAAGACGACGCCAAAACCGAACTCGAAAGCCTTCTCTCCTACCATCCCAATTACATCCCCGCCCTCCGCGAGCGGTAACGGTCCGAGCCGTCTTGCAGTACTCGGGAAAACTTCGCACGCTCGCAATGACAGACCTCACTAACTTTGCTATAGCTAACGGCATGAACGCACTTGTCTTGGGGACTGGCGCCCGTGAACACGCTTTAGCCTGGAAACTCACTCATTCAAAAAAAGTTGAAAAAGTTTACCTGCATCCCGGAAATCCCGGCACACAGAAATTGGGATTCGAAACCCTAGGCCCCCAAGCCGTCGACGTTGAAAGCATCGCACTCGAAGCAAAAAAACACCATATCCAACTCGTCGTCATCGGTCCCGAAATGTATCTCGCTAGTGGTTATGCCGAAAAACTTCGGAAATATGGTTTCGACGTATTTGGCCCGAACTCCGAATCGGCGATGCTTGAAACCAGCAAAGTATTTTCCAAGGAGTTCATGCAAAACTCCGGAATTCCGACGGCCCAATTTTTTGTGGTCGACGATTTTCAGCGAATGACCGATGCCACCGTAAAGTTTCCCGTCGTTTTAAAACTCGACGGGCTCGCAGCGGGTAAAGGTGTCGTCATCGCGGAGAAGAAGGAAGACGTTTTAGAGTTTGCTGAGCGCGTTTTTAATAAAAATGAATTCGGGAAAGGCCCGCACCGGGTGGTTTTCGAGGAATTTATTCAAGGAGTAGAAGTCAGCCTCATTGGACTTTGCGATGGCAAATCGTTTTATCCGCTCTCGACCGCCACCGATTACAAAAGAGTCGGCGACCATGGCACAGGACCCAATACCGGCGGAATGGGAGTGATCTCCCCTTCCCCTTTTGAATCCGAAACACTCCTTGCGAGAGTACAAAAAGAGGTCGTCGAAAAAGTCCTCCAAGGATTGAAAACGCAGGAATTAGATTACCGGGGAGCGCTCTACATCGGGCTCATGATCAAACCCGATGGCAGTCCCTATGTTTTAGAATTCAATGCGCGTTTTGGAGATCCGGAGACGCAGTGCTTGATGTTGCGACTTGAGAGTGACCTTTCGGATTATGCGTTAGCGACGGCACAAGGGAAGCTCGATTCTCTGCCGCCGATGAAATTTTCGGATCAAACGTCGTTGTATGTCGTTCTCGCGGCAGAAGGCTACCCAGGAAAAGTAACCACAGGCGACATCATTTCAGGATGGGATACGCTTGCTAAGAATTTTCATATTTTCTTCTCGGGAGTTTCTGAAACGAACGGGAAATTGTACACGCATGGAGGTCGAGTTCTTGGAGTCGGAACTCTTTCTCCAAACACAGAAAAAGCGCGGACGTCAATTTATTCCGAGATGAAAAAAATCGAATTTCGCGGAATGCATTTCCGAAAAGATATTGGAACCACTTAGGCACCGTTTTCTTCTGATTTCTGCGCATTTTTCTTGAACACTCCTGCCTTTTCAGGTTTTATTTGCATCACTATGACACTCATCGCACCTTATAAAGCCCTCCACTACAACACCGGTATGTTTCAAGACGTTTCCGACGTTATTGTCCCTCCGTACGACAATATTCCGGTGGGTGAGGAGAAAAAGTATTGGAATCGGAGCCCCTACAACTTGGCGCACTTAACGCTTCCTAGAAAGGAAAATGAGGATTACGCAAACTCGGCATTACTTTTAGAAAAATGGCAGAAGGAATCCATCTTAAAAGAAACTGCACCGTCCTATTTCCTCTACCAGCAAGATTTCGAAGCGTACGGCCAAACTTATTCTCGTAAAACTTTGATGTGCACCGTCCGACTTTGTGATTTTAAAGACCAAGTCGTACGCCCCCACGAAAATACTTTCGGAAAATACAAAGCCGATCGTTTAAAGCTTTTAAAAAAGACAAACTGCAACCTGAGCCACATCTTCGCAATGGTCGTGGATAAACAAGGCGTCTTAGACAAGCATTTTGACCAGTGGAGTTTTGAAGCACCCTTCCTAAAAGGAAAGTCCGACGAAGGGGTCACTCACACGCTTTGGAAAAAAGAAATCACGGGTAAAGACGAAATCGCGGCATTCTTCGCGGAACGCCCCATCTACATCGTTGACGGACATCACCGGTACGAAAGCTCTTTAAACTATGCCAAAGAACTTGGCGTTGCCGGAACCGATCATCCCGCGGCCCAAATGATGATGGCCATTTCAAATGCGTACGATCCGGGGCTAGTCGTATTCCCGACCCATCGTCTCATTAAAAAAGGGCTTCTCGGAGATTGGAACAAACAAAAGTTCCAAGAGCAATACGATCTCTCACCCATGACCTTGGAAGAGTTGAAAGTTTTCGTGACCAAAGAAACTCCAACGCCCCAGTTTGGCCTGTATGTCGACGGAAAATTAAGTCTTTGCAAACCGAAGAACTGGGAAGACGCGACCGACATCAATCCAAAACCGGTGAGAAAATTGGCCGTGACTTGGAGCGACCATAAATTCCTTTTTGAACTTTGCAACGTAAACGACACCAATCGCGGCGAAAAAATTACTTACGACCGAGATGTGATGTCGGCTTACAATCAAAAAGAGAACTGCGACCTCATTGTGTTCCAAGCAAAACCCTCCGTCATTGACGTTATTGATGTCGCGGACGCGCAAGGGTTCATGCCTCAAAAATCGACGTACTTCTACCCGAAGCTCGCCGCCGGGTTCACCCTGCGAAAAATCTGAAACCATGTTTCATTTTTTGGCAATCGCGATTGTCCTCTTCTCGAGCCAGTCCTACGCGGGACGAGGATGGAATTCGGATTCTAGCCAAACTTGCGATTTCGGGCGTTTGAATCGGGTATTTGCTACAAATGAGGTAGAACCTGGAATTATTCACCTCGTCTTTAAAGATCAGAAAACTTTAAATACGACCTTTATGCGTTTTCAGGAATATTACGAGTCTCCGAAATTTAAAGGAAGGGTGTTCTCACGCAAGAAGTTCAAACGCTGGTATCGGTCCGAACATGATGGCTATTTCACTTATTATCAAGACTGGGTAGGTTTCAATATACCAGACTATGCACTCGACCCATTTTTAAGAGGAGAATTTAAGAAACTCACGAAGACAGAAAAACAGGTACTCGATGTCTTTCGCTCCAGGGAGGATAATTTCTACGTCATTGCAAGTGTTGAGGGTGAGAAAGACGTCGTAGCGCATGAAGTCTCTCATGGCCGCTTTTATCTCAATGAAGATTACCGTCACGATGTGCGGGAAGCCATCCGAAAGCACAACACACTTAACATTCAAAGTTGGCTCCTAAAAGCAGGTTACGATGACTCTGTTCTCCCCGATGAAATAAACGCCTACGTCCTAAACGATCTTGAAGAGTTGGAAACAAACATGAACACGGTGCCCCTAAGGGCCTTGCACGTAGAACTCAAACGTATCGAGGCAGATTACTTCAAAACCGACTCCGAGCAAAAATAATTCGAATTTTGCGCCGTATTCTTCAAGTCTTATAGCGACCAAACCTTCACAATTGCGACACAATTCTATGACATTCAACGGCTAAGCTAGATTGAACTTTTGATCGAGTACGTTTCGGGGGCATCATGCGAATCCAGTTGAGAAGAAGTATCCATCTCTCATTATTAGCCGTTAGTTTTAGTTTTCTTTCTTGTACCCAAAAGCTTGAATTTAGTGGCGGTGGTTCAACGATTGCCGAATCGGTCCAATCCTCGATGACCGATCTCGTTTTTCTAGCCGAAGACGGCCAAACAGAAATTCCGGCGACGTGTTCGAATAACGGAGGCTCTGAAATGGTTTGTACTCTAAATACAAACCTGATCATCCAGCACCCCATCTCCGCAAGCTTCCAACTTTCGGGAGTTTCAAAAGGGATGAGTATTTCGCAGACAAGTAATGAATCGGGCCTTTCAATCGACAATGGATGCGAACAAGTTTCGACAAGCACTAAAAGCTGTGTGATTAAACTCGCCTACACTCCTTCGCACACCGGAGTTTTCGTCCTTAATTTTCTTCTTCGCGAATTGGGTAAAACAGACCGAAGCCTCGCGTTTCTCCGCGGACGTAAAGCACTGAAATTAAATTCCGCAGAAGCAGGAACAAAACTAAAAGTCGTAGGCATCATTAATAATGTTCTGAGTACGACACCTCCTGCAAGCCTCCCAGCTCCAATCCCACCCACCGAGGCCGGCACGCCTATTTTAAACACGGAATTTCTCATTAAAGATTACTCCCTCTCGCCCGACGGAAAATTTACGGTCGTGGGCACAAAAGAGGTTTCCGGATTCGATACCGTTTTCGCACAAATTGGAAGCTCACAGGGATATACGCCGGCCGCCGCTGTCGAAATTTTTAATGATGGGACAAGTATCGAAAGAGTGATGGTGAAAAGGTCATCCGACGGACACTCCGTTGTATTAGTGAGAAGCACTGCCGGCCTCTCGTTGATCTTTTTAGATTCCAATTTAACTCGCATCGGAAGTCCGGCCTCTTTCGACCAATCGGATAGCTTCTTCGATATGGATGTTTCTGATACTCGCGTCGCTCTTATTCAGCGCGATAGCGCTTCCCGAGCGCCTTATTATTTTTATGATTTGCAAGGCAATGTGCTGGCTGCGGGTACCTTTGGAGATCCGTGCAACGATGGCAATACTTGGGGTGTTCACGTCGCCTTAAAAAAATCCGATGGTAGCGGCGTCTTCACCTGTCAGGGGCACTCTTGGAACCCGATTTATTTTCGACGATTTGATCCCGCCGGAAATTTCTTCGACGATACGCCAGCGATGGTGGAAGCTTCCAATGGCAAGGGCTCGTGGTACGACTCACACGAAGTGGCCATGGATAGTGAAGGCAGATTTGCCATTCTGTGGTCTCAATACGGATCCCCCTCAAATTTTCTCGCGTCGGTTTACGGCGCAGATGGAAGCCTCGTAAAAGATGTCACCATCGCTCCTATCAACCAAAACGCTTACCTTTTTGATATCACACGATTTAGAAATCTAAGAATTGCAGCGAATGGAAACTTCATTTTTCTATTTTCTTTAAATCCAAACCATAGTCTGACGCCTTACACGCATTTTGCGCGTTACACTCCAGATGGAAATCTCTTAGCGCTCGGCGCTTACTCCGGAACTCGGATGGATACGTTAGAGATCGATTCCATGGGAAATAGCTACGTTATTTCTGACGATTCGACGTCGGTGATTTTAAACGCAGTCAACCTGACCGCCAATGAACCTTTCATCTCCATGTCGACAGACGGAGGAAGTTTTGATTTCGGAACACTTTTAGTCAACGCAACGTCTGACAAAACAATCACTCTAACAAACGTCGGTACGGCTGCCGCGACAGCACTCCAGGTGACATTACCTGCGCAGTTCTCCTTTAAAGGGGGAACCTACCCCGGCCAAGGCGGAACTTGCACTCAGAGTCTCGCTATTGGACAAACTTGCAACCTAGCCGTTCGGTTTACCGCAATCCCCGCAACCGCCCCGATTGCAAATAACTATAGCGCGGCCACCAATTCGAATCTCTCGCTTTACCACCGATTGGCTTCGGGAATCACGAGGGCTCAAGTCGTAACACTCTCTGGCAGAACTTCTTACTTTAGACCTTGCGCGGGAGTGGTCACACCAGCACCCGTTAGCATCACTTCTTGCATTGACCTTCAAGCAATTCCTGCCAATAGCGAACTCAATTATCGCCTTGCGAACGACATCGACTGTTCGGGAATCGCGTTTGTTCCAATCGTTAATTTCAAAGGCGTCTTTCAGGGAAACAAGAAAGTCATTTCTAACTTAAGTATCAATAACTCGATAGGATCTGGAACAGGTCTTTTTGGGACGGCAGACGGCGCCGCTTTCTGCGATGTTGGATTTATTCACACGAGTATCGTCGGTAACACGGCCTCTGTCGGTGCGCTCTTAGGAAATGGGACTAAGGTAAGCGTCGAGAGATCTTTCTCGACAGGTTCCGTAAAAAATAACTATCAAGCCGGAGCACCCGGATGGACGTGGAGTACCACGGGAGGGCTCGTTGGACACGTCTCGGGAAATCCTGCCCTTCTCGCCGATAACTTCTCTCATTCGACCGTCATCGGTTCGACGGACTACACGGGCGGCCTCGTAGGCGCTATCGATCCTTCAGATGCCTATTTAACGCGCTCGTTTGCGACGGGAGATGTCAGTCTGCAATTCGGAACACGCGGCGCTGGTCTCACTACCTACACCTGGAGCCCTATCACCGACTCGTTCTCGACTGGGAACGCTCCGTACGGATTGTGCATTAATGGATTCTCAACGCTGACCAACTCATTTTTCACAGGCGGAATTCCCGCAGAAACTTGCGGAACTTATCAGAGTTTAGGAAGCACTTATTTCCAAGGCGCTGTTTTCGCAGCGGCAAAACAACCCTTTCAGACATGGGATTTCAGTAGCGTTTGGCAAGAGGCAAACGCCGACTTTCCAAGCCTCAAAGGATTCAACTATCCTTCGAACTGGAAATAACTAGTTAAAAAACTTCTTTTTGCTCACGGCCATTTGTTGCAAGTACTGGCAGGGCGCGAAACGATCACCGAATTTTTTCGCAAGAAGCTCTAAATCTGCGACGACGCTTTCGGCACCAATTGAGTCAGCGTACCGGCACAAGCCCCCTCTGAAGGGAGCAAAACCCGTTCCGAAGATCATCCCGATATCAATATCGGCGGCATCGCGAACCAGTCCTTCGTCCATGCAACGTGCGGCTTCATTGATCATTAGGTAGATCAAACGCTTCAAAATAATTTCATCCGAAAGTTCGGTTCCACCTTTTTTAATTTTCAGCGTTTCATAAAGGGTTGTATCTTCTTTCCGTTTTCCCTTTTCGTATTGGTAAATTCCGCTGCCGGTTTTCTTACCCAAACGTCCCGTATCCCCGATGACACTGATGACTGCCGGTGGCTTTAATCGGTCTCCGAAAGCGCCGTAGAGCACCTTAGAAACTTTGCCGCCGACATCTAAACCCACTTCATCTAAAAGCGCGCAAGGTCCCATCGGCATTCCGAATTTTTCGGCAATTTCATCGATGCGGGTGACCGGTACTCCTTCGGTCATCAAAGTCGCGGCTTCGTTTAGGTACGGACAAAGGATCCGATTCACCACAAACCCAGGAGAATCCTTCACTACAATCGGAGTCTTGCCGAGCTTTTTCGAAAGTGAAAACACCGTCGCAACTGCTTCATCCGACGTCTCTGCCCCGCGAATCACTTCGACCAAAGGCATTTTGTCGACAGGATTAAAAAAATGCATCCCGACAAAGCGCTTCGGATTTTTCATCGCTTTTGCCATCTCCGAAACAGAGAGCGACGATGTATTGGTCGCAAGAACACAATCCGCATTCACTAAGGTATCCACTTCAGCCAAAACTTTCTTTTTGACATCCATGTTCTCAACCACTGCTTCCACTACGAGATCCAACTGCTTGAAACCACTGAAGTTCGTAGTACCCTCGATTCGCTCCATGGCGTTTTCAAATTCAAAAGCCGTCATCTTGCGACGTTCGAGTTTTTTACGAAACACTTTTTCGGCGGCTTTATACCCCTTCGCGACCGCATCCCATTGGATGTCTTTCATACGAACTCGGATGTCTTTCGCAGCAAAAAGCTGAGCAATACCGCCGCCCATCACGCCTGCACCCACCACACCGGCACGTTTCACATCGCGCCCCTTCACACCGCCCTCAACCCCTTTATCTTTTTTCACTCGTTCTGTGAGGTAAAACACTTCAATCAGATTTTTGGACTCGGGAGTAGTGACGAGTTTAATGAACGCTTGGGCTTCGACTTTAAGACCTTTTTCGATATCGCCCCCAAACGTTTCTTTCACAACATCTAAGGCCGCGAGAGGTGCTGGATAATTTCCGTTTGTTTTTGCCATCACCATTTTACGAGCTTGATCAATTACCACCCATTTTCCACCAGGAAGATTCTCAAGAAGTTTTTCTTTCAATTCTTTTTTCTTCTCAGGCGGCTTGCCTTTTCCAGCAGCAAGTTCTTCGGCCCATTTCAAGGCTTTTTCTTCTAAAAACTCGACAGGCACGACTTTATCGACGAGCCCAATCTTCTTCGCTTTGCGGGGATCAATATTTTTTCCCGTCAAAATCATATCCAAAGATTTTTCAAGTCCAATGAGCTTCGGAAGTCTTTGAGTGCCGCCCCATCCAGGAATCAGGCCTAACATGACTTCAGGAAGTGCAATTTTTGTCGCAGGATCATCCGTACAAATACGGTAATCACAGGCCAAAGAAAGCTCCGTTCCGCCTCCCATGCAAGCGCCGTGAATGGCCGCAATCGTCGGAATCGGGAGAAAATCGAGATAAGTAAATACCGATTGCAACTTCATCAGATTTTCAGTCGCACTATTGTCTTTTCCAAACATCCGGATCTCACCGATATCCGCCCCCGCAATGAAGATCGTCGGCTTGCGGCTGATAATCACGAGCGCTTTATTCGTTTTATCGTCTTCCACTTGAGTCAAAAGCTCAAAAATTCGGAGCATATTCGCTCCCGAAAGTTTGTTCGCCTTCTCTTCAAACTGATCAAAGATGATGAGCGCAACATTTCCCCGCTTTTCAAGCGTCAATGATTTCTGAGCCACTGACAATGCTTCCGGGTTGAAGGCTTTTTTAAAGTTTTCGAAATCTTTTTTAAAATTTTCTTTTTGCATTTCCATCTCTCTTACTCTCTTTCCAATACAAAAGCTCCGCCCTGACCGCCACCAATACAAAGCGTCGCGAGTCCTCTTTGAACATTTCGACGTTTCATTTCCAGAAGCAGGGTTAAAACTAGGCGCCCACCGGTTGCTCCGACAGGATGCCCTAACGCAATCGCTCCACCGTTCACGTTGAGCTTGTCATCCGAAAGTTCACCCAACGCCTCGCTGCGACCGAGTTTTTCTTGGCAGTACTTTTTGGAAGCAAAAGCTCTCTGATTTGCAATCACTTGAGCCGCGAACGCTTCGTTTAGCTCAAACAAATCGATATCGCTCAACTGCATTCCTAAACCTTCAAGCACTTTATGACTTGAGTAAATCGGACCCATTCCCATGCGCTTGGGTTCACAGCCTGTAAAAGCGTGCGCCGCAATCGTTCCAAGGATGGTCTTCCCTTCAGCCTTCGCCTTGTCGTAATTCATCAGCATGAGGGCCACAGCACCGTCTGTAATCGGACAGGCATTGCCAGCCGTGACGGTTCCGTTCTCTCTATCGAAGAAAGGTCTTAACTTTGCCAACGCTTCCATCGACTGATTGTCTCGAGGGCCGACATCTGTGGTAAGCACCTCTTCATAACCTGGCTCTACGGATACGGGAGAAATCTCCTGGGTAAATCGTCCTTCTTTCATCGCTTTTGATGTTCGCTCGTGACTTCGGACCGCAAACTGATCTTGCTCAATGCGCGAAATCTTAAAATCTCGAGCGAGAATTTCTGCGGTCTGCCCCATATTCAATCCCGATATCGGATCCGTCAGTCCTTCCATAATCGCAATGACTGGTTTTAACCACTGGGGTCTGAAATGCGTCAGTTTTTCGACTTTCTCCATCGGAGTCTTCGCAAAATTCAAAGACGCGAAAAGTTCCTTCATCTCTTCGCCGTAAATCAACGGCATATTGCTCATGCTTTCGGTCCCACCGACGAGCATTGCATCCGTCAGTCCCATTCCAATTTTGAGACAGCCTTGCGAAATCGCTTCCATCGCCGAGGCACAGTTTCGATGGACCGTGTAGGCCGGCGTGCTTTGAGGAAATCCGCTTCTCAGCGCAATCACGCGGGAGATATTGGCGGCATCGGCGGGCGTCCCGGCGTTGCCAAATACGATTTCATCGACTTCACCAGGTTTCAATTCTGACTGAGCTAATGTCTCTCGAGCGACGCTCACGCCGAGATGAACTGCGGACGTATGTTGTAACTTCGTCCCCGACTTCGCGAAAGGCGTCCTCACACCTGCCACCACAGCCACTTTATTTTTCTGATCTTTTGCTAACCATGCCTTCATAAGTCATCCTCACAATGTCTTTCAAATCGAGAAGTTATCATAGACATCGAGAATGCCAAACACAACCCTTCTTCTCATGACACGTCTCAGCTACTTTTTGTGTCTTCCAAAAAATTTTAAAAATGTAATAATTCTATGTAAGCGGTCTTTTCCAAAACTAGAAACAATTTTCAAAGGAAACAAAATCAATGTGGCAATGCTATTATTGTCAGCAAAAACTTTCCTTAGAAGTACAAAAGAAAAACCGTTTATGCCCTTCCTGTGGAAGTGACCTGCACTGTTGTAAAAACTGCACTCATTTTGAAGAAACCCAATCGAGCCAGTGTAAGGAACCCGAAAGTCCATGGGTTCGCGATCGCGCGGCTCAGAACACCTGCCCCTATTTTCAATTTGCGAGTAACCACGTCCAAGCACCTCCTCGCCCCGAAAACACTTCCGAGTCGGATCGGGCCAAAGAGGCTTTTAAAGCTCTCTTTAGAAACCTGTAAACCCGCTCCCAGCGTCCCCCTCCGAAACCCTTCTAAAACTACTAATTCATTGACATCTTTGGTCTAACCCATTACCTCTTACTTCTTAATATTGAACTGAAAGACTGCCCACAAGGCGTGGGGGCTTTTACGAATAGTTGAAATTATTGGGAATTTAGCGATGGCAACCAAAAAAACGGATAAAGAAAAAGCCGAAAAACCTGCTAAAAAAGCAGCGGCAAAAGAAGTCGAAACTGCAGGAGAGAAAAAAGCTCAGCCTAAAAAGGCAAAAGCGAAAGTTGAAAGACGCCCCCTACTCCCAAAAACTCCTTTTGCAAAACATGGTGAAAACAACGAATGGCTTTTAGTCGATGTCGCAGGCTTGCCTGTTGGACGCGTCAGCTCCTACATCGCTCAATTGCTCATGGGCAAACACAAACCTCTTTATACTCGGCATGCTGACACAGGTGATTCCGTCGTTGTGATCAATGCAAAGCAAGCCAAATTTACAGGTAAAAAGTGGGAACAAAAAGTTTACCAACATCACACAAACTACCCGGGCGGATTAAAAACGCACTCGGCAGCCGATGTTCGCGACACCTACCCAGAACGTATTATTCAAAAAGCGGTCTATCGCATGCTTCCTAAATATAAGGGGCATATGACTCGTCGCTGGTACTCCAAGCTCTTCGTTTACGGAGAGAATGAGCATCCACACAAGGCTCAACAGCCTAAACCCGTCAAACTTCCCAATTTAGGAGTGAATTAATTTATGGCACAACCCATTGTCGCAACCGGTAGAAGAAAAACAGCAGTCGCCAGAGTCAGACTTTTTGATGGCGGAGATGGCAGCATCCTCGTAAACGAAAAACCATTCGAAGAGTTTTTCGGACGCGACACGCTGAAGATGATTGTGGTTCGCCCCATGCTCCTCACCGATAAACATAAAAGTGTTCGAGTCGAAAGTCTCGTCAACGGTGGCGGAAGTTCTGCTCAAGCCGGCGCATTGATTCACGGAATCAGCCGAGCTCTAATCGAATTAGATCCTAGCCTTCGCGGAATTCTTAAAAAAGAAGGCTACTTAACTCGAGATCCTCGAATGAAAGAACGTAAAAAATACGGTCAAAAAGGCGCTCGAAAACGTTTCCAATTCTCAAAACGTTAATTTCAGGAAGCATCTTTATTCGATGGAAATTCTTACTCAGGCTCCTCCTCCGCCGCCCGTTACTGAACAAAAGTGGCGAGGATGGATCCAGTTTTTGCTGGCCCTGAGTCTTACTTTCCTTTTCTTCTATATGATGGCGCCTTTAGTAGTTCCCATACTCTTGGGGGCTGTTTGCGCCATCATCTGTTATCCCATCTTTGAAAAATGTCGTTCGAAGCTCCCTCAAGGTGTTTCTGCAATGGTAGTCACGCTGGGACTGGCGATTGGAATTTTAGCGCCCATCGTTTTTCTACTTTACGATGGAACCTATCGTCTCATTCGAGTGATTTCAGAATTTAAATTTATTACACCTGGTCAGTCGATGCATAGCTTCACTGAATTTCCGTTCATTAAGAAGCTCATCACCTCTGCAAGTCGATTTGTACCTATTGACAGTGACTGGATCAATAACCAGTCGAGAGACATGATTCAGACTGGGGCTGAAAAAGCTTCGGTTATTATCGGAAATTTTCTTTCCAGTATGCCGTCATTTTTTATGGCAATGACGATTGTAATCATTTCAACTTTCTTTTTCTTAGCCGACGGCGCTAAATTTTTAAAGTTTCTCGGTTCGATTTCTCCTCTAAAAGTGGAAAAATCTAGAGAGCTTTACACTGCCTTTGAGCGTTCTTGTCGAGGCGTTGTGTTAGGTCTTTTTGCCAGTAGTTTTGCTCAAGCGGTTTTGATGACGATTTTCTTCTTAATCACGGGCCTACCGAATGCGGTCTTGATCGGACTTGTGACGATCATTGCGGGGATGGTTCCTTTAGTGGGTTCGGCTCCTCTGTGGATTGTTGCAGTCCTCTATCATGCTTCCCATCAGGCTTGGGGCAATATGGCTGTGATGCTGGCAGGCGGAGTGGTGATTTCGACGATCGATAATTTTATTCGTCCATGGATTATGAAGGGCCAGTCGGAGATGCATCCGCTTCTTGCTCTCGTCAGCGTGTTTGGAGCGATTAATCTTTTTGGACCGATGGGAATCTTTTTGGGGCCGGTCATTGCGGCCGTGTTTGTTTCGTTTTTAAAAATCCTGTCATCAGAAATCCGCCGTGAAAATAAACCAGCGGAGATACAGACTTTTCCTTAGAACAACACCTAGAGAACGGCATGCTGAAAATCATCCAAAAATATCGCCCTTTGAGAAGAACCTATCATTTGTGGGAAAGAGTTATTCCATTTACTCGAGCTTCTTTTTCTAAACAAGGTTTGATTTCAAAAGATGGAAGACAGCTGATCGTCGGAAAAATGAGACGGTCGTTTATTAGTCTTTGTCCGCCCCTCGCCCGCACATTGCAAAAACATTATCAAATGGAAGGCGGCTGCACTCACTGTAGCAGTTCCTGTAATCTTTTATTTCGATGCCCTCACTGGGACAAGACGTCGTCTCGCTGCAGTGTCTACGAAGACCGTCCCGAGATTTGCAGACTTTTTCCGATAACTCCTCGAGATATTGACGATAGAAATATCGCGGCTCGCGGTAGAACCGAATGTGGCTTTACTTTTCAAAAGCAAATGACCCAGAAAGCTTTTTTCGTGGAATTGAAGAAAAAAGCCTACGAACGCAAAATTGCAAGACAACCCCTCTCTAAAGCCGATCGGGAATAATTTTAAAACCAGAGCTATTGTACTCGAGGTGAAACTCGTAGGTCAGCCGGATGAATCCATCGGATTGAACGAGCTGCGAAGGCGGATTTCGAAAAACTTCTAAATTCCAAAATGCTTTTTTCGGCGCATCATCGATCGAATCAACCCCCGAGCTTTTCACAAGCTTGATCCCTTGAATTTCTCCCTCTTTGTCCATCGTGACTAAAACTTTTGTGACGTAAAGATTCGTTTCGAGCTTTTGTTTTCTAAATTGCGTTTCGGTGATAGCTGTCTGAAGATTGGTGACCCAAGGATCGTAAACTTCTTCCGCAACTCGATTGATAAAAGAAGCGTAGAGAATTTTATCGCTGTTTAAAACGGTCTCGGTGCCCTCTTTGATATCACCGGGTAAATCATTCGGCGTGCGTGAGAAGAGCATTAAATCTTTAAGGTTAGGCGATTTTTGTCCACCGTCCGAGCCGGCTTCATCGCCGTCATCTCCCAAGGGGAGTTCGCTGCCCTTCTCTCCTCCTCCCCCTTTTTGAGAGAGGATCGTGCCTTCTCGAAATTTTCCTTTAAGCGGACTCTTTGTTTCTTCTTTAGTGCGATTTTTTTCATCCGAATAAAATCGAGGTTTGATCGAATCGAGTGCCGGATCTTGTTCCTTAAGTCGCGAAGATTCCACGACACTTCGTTCTTCTAAATCTTTTGGATCGATAATTTCGATCTCTTTATTTTTATTTTTTTCTGCATTTTTTCTCTCAGCGAGTTGAGCTGCAGTTTCGGGAGGGACGACCATCATGAGAGAAGCCATCAAATGGAAAAACAAAGCTAGGAGAACAAACCAGCCCAACGAAATATGTGAGCGCTCATCTCTCATAATTCTTATCCTACTCCAAAACACTGGCAACCGACAGCGGTGTCAGTATTTTACTTTAACGAGCGTCAAACCTTCGGGCGAAAGCGTGCGACCTAATCGGCGTTTATTTTTGGTTCGGATAATTTCGGGGATTTCAGATGCGTCGAGTTTGCCTTCGCCTACTTTAAGCACTGTCCCCATAATCGAGCGAACCATCTGTTTTAAAAAGCCATTTGCTTCGATCTCAAATCTCAGAATATCACCGGGCTCTTCAGTGAGCTCGAAGCGTTGCACCTTTCGAACGGTTGTCTTAACGGTCGCCTTTGCTCCCTGGAAAACTTCAAAGTCGTGCTCACCTATGAAGTGCGTCAAAGCATTCCGCATTGCTTTGAGATCCAGCGGCATTGGATAAAAGAAGACGCGTTTATCAAGGGCACTGTGACACTTTCTATTTAAAATTCTGAATTCGTAGACTTTCCCCGTCGCCCATTTTTGGGAATGGAAAGATTCTGTGACGAATTTTACGTCCGTGATTCGAATACTCCGAGGAAGTTTAGCGTTAAAAAGTCGGACCCATTTCTCTTGAGAATACCGGTCATCTCCCTTGAAGTTTGCGACCTGTGCTTTTGCATGCACTCCACTATCGGTTCGACCGGCCCCATAAACAGCACGTCGCTCCCCGAAGAGTTTTTCGATTAGGTCTTCGAGAGTTCCTTGAATGGATGGCTTGTTGAGTTGCTTCTGCCAGCCGCAGTAATCGCTGCCGTCGTATTCGATCGTCAGTCGAATATTATGCTCTTGGAATTTTTCGGACATTAAACCATTCGTCTATAGCGATAGACCGTATCGAGAATTTGGAGCGAATTTAACGCCGCTCCTTTACGAATATTGTCCACCATGATCCAGAAATTGACGCCGTTCTTCACTGAAAAATCTCGGCGCAGGCGTCCGACAAAAACGTGATCGGTTCCACTGCCTTCAATATTGGTTGGGTAAATTTCATGTTCGGGATTGTCCAAAACGCGAATGCCTGAAAATCCGTCAAAAAGCTCACGGACACATTCAATATTTCCAAAATCTTCTTTTAACTCAACGTTCACACTTAAGCCGTGTCCGAAAAAGGTCGGGACTCGGACGCAAGTCGCGGTAATCGCTAAGTCAGGGAGATCCAGAATTTTGCGAGTTTCTTTAACGATCTTTTCTTCTTCGGAGGAATAACCATTTTCTTGTTTCTCTCCGATCTTTGGAATGCAGTTGAAGGCAATCCGATGAGGGAAAACTTTGGCTTCTTGAGCTCCACCATTTAAAAGCGTTGCCGTTTGCGTCGAAAGTTCTTCATAAGCAAGTTTTCCGGCTCCGGATACAGACTGATAGGTCGACGTCACGACTCTCTTGAGCCCATACATTTCGAGAGCTTTAAGACACATCACAAGCGGAGTGACGGTACAGTTCGGAGTTGCAATCACATTGCCTGAAAACTCTCGTAAAACGCTCCCGTTTACTTCCGGAACAATGAGAGGAACTTCCTTTTTCATTCTAAATTCGCTCGAATCATCTACGATTAAAGCACCCTGCTCAATCGCCCAAGCAACTGCTTTTCGTGTCACTTCGTTAGGCACGGACGCAAACGCGACATCCACTCCCCTTAGATTTTCTTTCGTCAGTTCTTCTATCTCTAAATCATACCCATCGACATCGACCGAAGTTCCGGCACTTTCGGCTGAGGCAAGCACTTTCAACTCTGGAAACTTGATCTTATGCTCAGAAAGAAGTTGCAAGAACTCCTGCCCAACGAGACCCGTCGCACCAATCACGGCAACAGAACGAATGCCTTCCAGATATTGAAATTTCATGAGTTACCTCTTGTTTTCGCCTTTAAATTCTTCTTCAGATGTAAAAAGAGTCGGAGCAAAATTACGATTGCTTTTAGGGTTTCGCATAAAAGAAATTAATTCTCTTAAAGGCCCCCAAATCACATATCCAAAGCAGATTAAAAACAAGGCTTGTTCGGGCCGGGACGCAATCGAAGTAATCACGATCAGCGCGAAAACTAAAACCACAAAACTGCGTTTGTGCTTCAGATCAAAGTCTTTAAAACTCCGGAAGCGAATACTGCTGACCATGAGTAAACCTAACAAAAAAGTGAGACCCAAAACAATCGGTTCGAAATGTTCGAACGCAAGATCTTTCCAGGCAATGTAACCCGTCGCAACGGTGTTCGCGGCAGCAGGAATGGGCAGCCCTAAAAAATAACTTTTAGGAAGTTCATGCGAAATCGTATTGAATCGAGCAAGCCTCAAAGCGCCGCAGGCGGCGAAGAAGAAAGCTCCTGCCCAGCCGAGTTTTCCGAACGCAGGTAGTGCCCAAACATACGCCATAATGGCTGGCGCCACCCCAAAAGAAACGACATCCGCAATCGAATCATATTCTAATCCGAATTCGCTCGTCGAACGCGTCATTCGCGCGACTCGACCATCTAAGAGATCGAAAACGCCTGCTAAAAGGATTGCGTAAGAGGCTTTTTCAAAATCATGAGAAAACGAATGCAGGATGGAATAAAATCCGCAAAAAAGATTTCCGGTCGTAAACAGACTCGGTAAAATGAGGATATACGCACGTTTCTTTCTGGCGTTTTGAGGCATTTTTAATCCTTCAATTCGGCGAGGACAGTTTCTCCGCCCACCACTTTGTCACCCATTTTAATATTAACGGTACAAGTCTTTGGTAAAAAAATGTCGCATCTCGAGCCGAACCGAATCAAACCCATGCGCTGACCTTTTAAAATAAAGTTTCCGATGGCCGGATAACAAATAATTCTCCGGGCAATCAATCCCGCCACTTGAACGAGAACCACTTTGACGCCTTGGGGAGTTTCAATCACCATCGCGTTTCTTTCGTTCTCTTCCGAAGCTCTGTCCTCTGAAGCCGCCATAAAACGGCCACGATGGTATTTCATATTTTTAATCGTTCCTTCAATAGGCACTCGATTGACGTGCACATTGAAGAGATTCATAAAAACACTAATTTTGGTCATTTCTTCGTTTAAGAATTCAGACTCCACACTGGGACCGACAAAAATGATTTCACCATCTGCAGGCGAAGCCACTAATTTGCTGCCGACCGGCGGAAGCCGTTCTGGATTTCTGAAAAAATAAACTATGTAAGCCGTGATGACTAAAAGAAAGAGCCCTATCGGCCAAACACCGCCGATGGTAAAACCGACGGCTCCCAAAAAAGCGACCGCGATAAAGGGAATGCCTTCTTTAACAACAGGGATGCCTTCGTTTTTCAAGTGCCGCTTTCCTCGCCGCTTTCATCACTTTCACCGTCATTCGAAAGGTCAGTGAGTTCCGCTTCATCCATATCCATTTGCACCCATTGTGCGTTTTGGGATTCGTCGGGAAGACTTTTCATGTGCGAATCAAACTGTTGAGGCGTGACGATTCCTTTTTCCATGTAGCGATCAAAAGTACGTTTATCGTAATGCTTATAATAATTGTTATTCATGGACTTCCTTTTCTGTTTCTGTTTAAGCGTTTAAATCGGGTTTAGGTTCGGGTGGCGCAAAAGTCACCCCAGCCGAGTTTTCTTCTGCAGCCGGTGCCTCCGCGACGGGAGCCTTTAAAATATGGGCCGTGGCGGCGACGGGATCTCTTCCCTCTTTTTGAGCTAACTCGAATGCATTGATAATCTCAGTCAGTTCTTTGCTCTCGATGACTTCTTTTTCTGTCAAAATGCGCGCGATATGCTCTAAAAGATCTTTTTTAGCCGTCACAAGCGCTTTCACCCGTATGTAAGCTGTATCGAGAATCTTCTGTATTTCAGCGTCAATTCTTTCAGCACTGGCTTCGCTATACTCTTTGCCACTCATCGGGCCCATCGGGGACTGTAAAAAGGTCGAACGTTCGGGCGAGAAAGTTCTCTGTCCGAAATCGCCGCTCATTCCATATTCCATCACCATGCGCTTCGCGATGTCCGTCGCTTTTTGGAGATCATCTTGAGCGCCGGTCGAGATCTCATTAAAGCAGGTTTCTTCCGCAACCCGTCCTCCGAGAAGCACATCAATTCGAGAAAGAAGCTCGCTCTTCGTCATCAGGTAACGGTCTTCTTTAGGAAGCGACATTGTGAAACCAAGCGCTCCAAACCCACGAGGAATGACAGAAATTTTATGGACCGGATCGGTGTCCGGCGTGAAGTAGGTGACTAGCGCATGTCCCATTTCGTGACGGGCGACGATGGCTTTTTCTTTTTGATTAATCAATCGTGTCTTTTTCTGTAGACCTGCAACGACACGGTCAATGGCATCTTCAAAGTCGGACTGATCAACGACCGTCTTATTTTTTCGAACAGCCAAAAGCGCCGCTTCATTCACCACATTGGCTAAGTCCGCTCCCACAAATCCCGGCGTTCTTGCAGCCACGATATGAATATCTAAAGTCGGCGACAATTTCACATTACGACTGTGAATTTTTAAAATCGCTTCTCGGCCCGTAATATCGGGTCTGTCCACCAAAACTTGTCGATCAAAACGTCCCGCTCTTAAAAGAGCAGGATCTAACGTCTCAGGACGGTTTGTCGCCGCCATGATAATCACACCGGTGCGCGTATCAAAGCCATCCATCTCCACCAAGAGTTGGTTTAAAGTTTGTTCACGCTCATCGTGTCCACCCATGGGAGAAACTGCACTTCGCACTTTTCCAATGGCATCTAATTCGTCGATAAAAATGATACACGGAGATTTTTCGACCGCTTGTGCGAATAAGTCTCGGACGCGCGCTGCACCCACACCGACAAACATTTCGACGAACTCAGATCCACTCAATGAGAAAAACGGCACGCCTGCTTCACCTGCGACCGCCTTTGCCAGCAAAGTTTTTCCAGTGCCGGGAGGGCCGACAAGTAAAATTCCTTTAGGAATTTTTCCGCCGATGCTTCTGAACTTTTGCGGTGTTTTTAAGAAATCGATGATTTCGGTCAGCTCTTCTTTGGCTTCTTCAACCCCGGCAACATCCTCGAAAGTGACTTTTTTAGAGTCATCCACGACTAAACGCGCACGGTTTTTCCCAAAACTCATGAGCCCCGCCCCCGGTCCCATCTTAAAGGCGCGAGAGAAAAGCACTCGCCAGACGAGCATTAAGAGGACGAAAGGAAGAATCCAGTGCCAAAAAACGTTTTTTAATGCGACGTTTTCCGATTCAAACTGAACGTTTTTTTCTTCCATCAATTCGACTAATTTTGGGTCATCGACAGGAATCGTCACGTAGAATGTCACGGGTGCACGCGAAGCGAGACTTGCCTGCTTCTCCGCGGCGGCTTCTTCGGTGAAACCTTTTAAGAGCGTTTGAGACACAGAGACCCGTTTGATTTCGCCACTTTTAATTTTCGCTTTGAAATCGCTGTAAGCGACTTCTTTTGAAGCGAAATCGGGGCGAGAATAAACAGAGACTAGAAGAATAACGGCGATACCGAATAAAATCCAAGTCCAAAGGCTATTGCGGGTGGACCAGTTTGGGAGCTTTCCTTTTCCGTAAGGCGCTTTGGAATTGCCTTTTAGACGCGGAACGTTCAAACGAAATTTTTTCTCTGAAGAGTTAGAAACCTCTTCATTTTGCTCGAGTTTTTCTGGTGCATCTTTTGGCGAATCATTACCCAATTTGTTCTCTGACATGGGGCTAGGTCTAACATAAAGGATCTTCAAACGCAATGAAGCGGGGCAAGCTGATAATAATTTCAGCTACTTAACCCTTGACTAGAGGACCGCTTTTTGGAGATAATTTCGGGTAGTGAAACCCCCTAAAAACCAAGGAATTCCAAGTACTTTGCCGGAGAATTCTCTGACCTCAAAATATTCATTTCCGCTTTTGATCGGGGCAACAGCCGTTTTGTGCTTCCTCTTTTATATAAAATTCTTTGCTAACTTTCAGATGTTTTACAGCGCTGATATGTACCCTGGCTTTTTGACGGGGCAGAAGTTTTGGTTTGAGACTTTCGAGCGTTTCAAAACCTTTCCCTGGTGGGATCCGTATGTCGATTTCGGAACGAGCTTTTTGTACAACCCGACGCGCGGAAGCTTTTATCCTTTAAATTATTTACAGCTTTTCGTGAGCCCACTCTTTTATTTTCGCTGGACCGGGTACTTGCACTTGCTGCTTCTGACCGCTGCATTTTATTCGTGGGGAAAAACTCGGAAAGTGGCTCCTCTTCTCTTGCTCACTTTAAGTCTGCTCATTGCAACGTCACCGTTCATCAATGTTTTTTCTGTAACTTCGATCATTTATTTACATGCGGTGACTTGGACCGCTTGGATTTTTGCCGAACTTGAGAAGAGTGACACTCCAAAGTTCTCTTTGTTTCGATTTTTGATTTTTTGGACTTTGTTGATCGGCGTGGGTGAACCGTTTTGCGCGTTTCTTTCAGGAGTCGGGACGATCGCCCATCTCTATCCTCGAAAAAAATGGAAGGTGCTGCTTTGCTTTTTCGCTTTATGCATTGTGATTGGAGCTTTGGTCTTCGGTCATGCGCTTGCGATTCTTCCCTACACCACACGTCGAACGGGAATTGGCGAAAGTGTGTCGCTCAGTTTTAGTCTACATCCTTACCGACTCATCACCCTGCTTTCGCCGCTTTTTTACGGCCATCCTTTTTTAAATAACTTTGATCCCGATAGCGCGACCAACGACTCTCCCTATACTCCTCGCTTTTTTTTCGACACGCTTTATTTTTCGTTGCCGCTTGTGATTTTTGCGATCATGGGAATTCGTGACGCTTTTCGGAAAAAGAATTGGATCCCGCTCTTACTCCTGGCATTTGGCTGTAGCCTAGCATTTGGAAGATGGGGTCTGATGAAATATGTCGCGAAGATTCCGCCTTTTTCTTTTTTACGATATCCCGAAAAAATGATCTGGGTTTCATCCATCCTGTTTCTAGGATTCTCGCTGAAAAACTTTTTCGACGGAGAAACTCACTCGCTTAAAAAAGATAAATTGATTTTAGCGCTCATCGGTTTAGCGGTGATTATTCCGATTTTTGCGGCGGCCCCCGAATATCCGATAGCGGCCGTTTCTTTTCTCGTGGGGGTGAGTATTTTTGTTTTTCCCGCAACGAAAGACTTGATCCTTGCATTTCTAGTTTTAGGGCTTTTACAAAACTATCTCGCATTTCCTACACAGCGAGTCGCTCCTGCCATTCGAGATAGAGAAGTGAGTAAGACGGGGGTTGACCTTTTAGAACGAATTCCTGAAGGCTCTCTCAACCGAATGGAGATCACTCCGAACTTTTTTGATGATGGATACCCTCACGAAAATCTTTTGTGGGGATCCAATATGGTTTTTCGCAGAGCTTCACTTTTTAGCTATGAAAGCATCAACACTCCGCTTAATGAAGAAATCAAAGTTTTACTCTATGGTGAAAACTATCAAGACTCCGTTGCGGCAAAAGAAAAAGCGCACTCTGCAAAAGAAATCAGCGATGCGGTCCAACTGACAAACCTTCATTTAATCGCCGTCAAAAATGACCGACCGATGCAGTCCTTACTTGCGTCCGTTGAAAGTTCGAATGCCATTTTTAACGTTGAAAAAGGCGATGGTAAGGCGCTCTACTTGATTCCAAAGGAAAAGCCGTCGCCCGCGTGGTATTTCTCGAGTCTCAAAAAATGGGACTCCTCGTCGAAAAGTCATCTAATGTGGCCTCCGCAAGTGGACACCGCTCGGCCTTTTTTCCAGGGAGTTCAAAAACGGCGTTGGGAATTTCCCGTGCAAGAATGCAGCTTGCTTCTCAATCCACAAAATTTGAAAGATTCGGCGATTTTTTTGGTCGATGAAAACCATTTGATGTTGGACGCCGATTTACCCTGTGAGGGTTGGGTCTTTCTGAGTCAAAATCTCTTTCCCGGTTGGCGTGCTTTTGAGTCTGGAGTCGAGATCCCGCTTTATCCCATGAATGAAAGCTTAACCGGATTCAATCTCAACAAGGGAAAACACCACATCGAACTCTACTTCCATCCCTTTCAAGCCCTTTTTAAGACCCTGCTACCCTTTTTGTAGCGTGGGGGTATATACAGTTTCACTTTTATTGCTTAGAATTTCCATATGCTTCAAAAAGTGATGTCGCTGGATTTTTCATTTCCGTTTGCGAGAAAAATCCTTGCGGCTGTTTATCGCGAAGGGTCCTTTTACAGAATCCCTTTTGGACCTCTGCGAGGTCTTCAATTTCACTACGATTCGAAAATGACCGCTCACGCGGTTTTAGGAATTCAAGATTTGAATTTCTTTTCACTCGCAACAGCACTTTTTGAAAAACTGGGTTGGACCGACTCTAAAGAATTTTCGGCATTCGACTTAGGCGCGAATAGAGGCTTGTATTCACTCTACCTTTCGAAATATTTCGGCAAGGTATACGCCTTTGAACCCAACCCTGTCGTATTCGAAATTTTGGATCAGAACTGCAAGAAAAATCATTTGCTGAATGTTGAGACGGTTCCCAAAGCAGTCACCGAAAAAAAAGGGACTCTCGAACTTTGCATTGGCGATGAAGACCATACAGGTTTTCTGAAAGGCGCTCAGCGCCCTCAGAGCAGTTTTAAATCCCAGCAAGTAGCGACGATTTCATTAGACGCATTTGCTGAAGAAAAAGCGATTTTGCCTGTCCGTTTTATAAAAATCGATATTGAAGGCGCAGGAATTTGGGCACTCGATGGTGCTAAAAAACTGATCGAAACCCATCGACCCGTCATCTATTTTGAGTCGCATTCGCCTGAGGAAGACAAAAGCCTTGGAGATCTCCTTTTGAAAAATAATTACAAAGCCTTCCGCGTCACGAACTCTCAATGGGTTGAAGACGCTTCCAAAACTCATCCTTCGAAAGAAGGCGTTTGGGGTAATTGTCTAGTTATTCCCAACGAGTATATGGACGCTGCCCACGCTGTTTTAAAAAGCGCTTGAGTCAAAATCAATTATACCGGTATAACCCGTGCTTCTCATAAAGGAGTGGCAATATGAAGGGTGTAAAACGCGAACTCTTAGCGGAGTGTCTAGGGACGTTTGTCTTAATCGTTTTTGGTATCGCCTCGGTGGCTCAAGCTGTTTTAAAAGGCAATGGAAGTGCAGACCTTCTTCCGATTAACCTCGCTTGGGGACTCGCCGTCACGATGGGCGTTTACATCGCAGGAGGAATTTCGGGCGCGCACCTAAATCCAGCCGTCACGATTGCCCTCGCCGTTTGCAAAAGATTTCCCTGGAAGAAATGTCTTCCTTATATTGCCGCGCAATTCTTAGGAGCATTTCTCGCTTCTATTGTCGTTTACCTTGTTTATCACGAGGGAATTAACGCGTTTGATGGAGGCATTCGACAGGTCGTTGGAGCCAAAGCTACCGCGGGAATCTGGGCGACTTACCCACAAAATTATTTAAGCATTTTAGGCGGCGTCATTGATCAAGTCGTGGGAACTTTTCTTTTAGTCCTCGTCGTTTTTTCATTAAGTGATCAAAAAAACACGGCCCCGAATGCCAACCTAGCACCTTTGCTGGTCGGCGCGACCGTGGTGCTGATCGGAATGACCTTCGGTTTTAATGCCGGGTACGCTATCAATCCTGCCCGTGACCTCTCGCCCCGACTTTTTACTTACCTGTTCGGCTGGGGGCCCGAAGTCTTTACCGCATCCCACAGTTTTTGGTGGGTGCCTGTGGTTGCGCCCATCGTAGGCGCGGTCTTAGGTGGAATTGCTTACGATTTTCTCATCACGCAGCACCATCCTGATGCTGAGAGTGGCGCTCAAGTTTCTGAAGTCTAAAGAGAATTTCACGCTTTTTCTTTCCACTTTATTAAAAGAACGGTATACCTTAGGGAGCGATGAAACGGGCCAAGATTTACTTGGGTGACGAAGCCCTTCAAAATACATTATTCGATATTAAGTGTCCCTATTATGTTGAGGAAGTGAAAGCCTATATTTTAGGGGCTGCCACTGCAGTGGATGGGATCACCCCCACTGGCGCGCTCGAATTTTTATTAAAAGATGAAGAGGGCGTTGAAATCTTCGTCGAAGACCAAGAAAAATATCAAAAATTCTCTCACCAATTTTTTGCACTGTGGAATGAAATCGCTAAAGCGCCCTTTTTAGATGCGACACCTGAACTGAGTTTTTATCCTTATCATTTCACTTCTGAAGACGAAATGCTGCAAGCTGCCGCCACCCGGGCGAATGAAGTGAAATTATTTCTCTTAGCACTCATGGAAGGCACCCACTTCTGTGAAGTGAAAGAGGAGTGGGTTTCGGACTTGCTTTTTCTTTTAGAAGACTGTGCCGAAAAAATTCATCAAGCGGTTTTGCGTTTGCACGATTCATTCAATGACGCTGATTTAGAAACGATTGAGACGGCGATCGCTGAAATCGATAAGATGTGGCCTGCGGCTTACACCCGCCTCAATCGTTGTTGCTTAAAACTCAAAAAGAATCTTCTTCAGGGGAAAGAAAACAATGTGATTCGAGCGGACTTTGGAAGACGCGCCTCGCCTCCATCTTAATGGAAACTATTCAAAAAAAATCGGTCATCATTATCGGGGGCGGATTTGCGGGTCTCGCCGCTGCTAAAGTGTTTGCCGATGAGCCCGAAGTTCACGTCACCCTTCTCGACAAAAGAAATCATCATCTCTTTCAGCCTCTTCTTTATCAGGTTGCGACGGCAGGCCTCAACCCCGCCGACATTGCCGTTCCGATTCGCGCGCAATTTTCGAAAGTTTCAAACGTCGAAGTGCATTTAGCCCAAGCTCAAAAAATTGATTTAAAAGAAAAAAACGTTGTTCTCGAAAAGGGAGTGTTGGCTTACGACTACTTAATTGTTTGTTGCGGAGCCGAGGATAGTTATTTCGGGCATGACAGCTGGGAAGATTTCGCTCCGGGGCTGAAATCGATTGAGCAAGCGACGGAGATCCGCAGACGACTCCTGCTCGCTTTTGAAGAAGCCGAAAATTGTACGGATGAAGAAACACAGAAAGCCCTTCTCACATTTGTGATTGTCGGAGGTGGAGCAACAGGCGTGGAGCTCGCGGGGGCCATTGCAGATTTGAGCCGTACCGTATTGGTACAAGATTTTAAAAAGATTAACCCTGCCGATGCACAAGTGATTTTGGTGGAAGCCGGACCGCGGCTTTTACCCGCTTTTAAGGAAGTCCTTTCGCAAAGAGTCGTCGAGGATTTGATTCAATTGGGAGTTCAAGTCAAAACATCGACTCTCGTCGAGGAGATAGGTAAAGACGGCGTTCGCGTGGGAGCTGAGTTGATCCGATCTCGAAATGTGATCTGGGCTGCGGGAGTCAAAGCCTCGTCACTCGAATTTTTTCCGGAAATTGCAAAAGAAAAGTCGGGAAAGGTTCGAGTTACTGAATCTTTTTCACTTTCCGATTATCCCGAAGTTTTTGTCATTGGTGATATGGCCGCGTTTAAATTGAATGAAAAGCAGTGGCTTCCCGGTCTTGCGCCGGCGGCGATTCAAGCCGGACGCTACGTCGCCAAAAACATCTTAAATCGCCTGCGCGGAAACTCTAGTGCTCCATTTCGTTACATCGACAAAGGTCAGATGGCGACGATTGGAAAGCATCTTGCCGTCGGACAATTCGCAAATATTACTTTTACCGGATATTTTGCCTGGTTGGCTTGGCTTTTCGTCCACATTTTTTATCTGATTGGCTTTAAAAATCGAGCGTTCGTTTTGATTCAATGGACGTGGAGTTATCTCTTTTCGAAGCGGGGCGCCCGTTTGATCACCAGAAGAGATTGGAAGTAAGAGTTAAAACTCTACTCCGGTTTTCGTAAAATGAGCGTGTAAGCATAGCGTGGTAAATGCGGAAACACTTTGTCCATCGCGTTCACGGCAAGCGACACCACTCTCAGTGGGTAGGTTAAAATGAATTTCAAAAACAGCTGCAGGCGACTGCTGTTAAATTTTTCGTATAACTGATCTGATTCAGCATGGGGACGGAGAACGAAAAGGTCGAGTAGAGTCTGGAAAACCTCGCAGAAAGGTCCTTCAAAAAGTTTCAGTGCGACTTTTTGAAAGCCCAACTCCTCAAACAATTTTTCCATCTCAATGTGATTGGGGTTATTGGTTCGTCCTACCGCTTTTTCGATCCCTGTTTTCGCTCGCAGTTTGTAGATCCAACTTTTGGTGTGAAGCGACTCATCTCCACCGACGAAGAGTAAATATCCGCCGGGATTAAGTGCTTTAAAAACAGACGCCAACACTTCTTTCGGTTCGGAAAAATAGACAGCAACATCGACGAGAGCGATGAGGTCAAAATTTGAATGGGTTTTGAGGTAGTTGGATAAATCCGACTCGGCGACAAATTGGCCTTTTAAGATTTTTTGTGAAATGGCCAGGCGCTCTTTATCGGCTTCGAGATAGGTCCAATCACCTTGTTTTGAATAATGATAGGTAAATCCCCCATGGGCCGTACCGACGTCTAAGCATTTCGATTGGGGCGTCAGAGAAGGCATGCATTTGAGGATCGCTTCCAACTTGCACTTTTTTCTAGGAACCGAGGTTCCAAGCTGAATCGCTAGACGCGCAGGCAAGTTATCCCAGAAGCTAGCTTGAGTTTGAGCCATGTAAAAATTGTATCATGAACCGCAGATAGTGTATGACTCAACTCTTAAAGAAAGAATAAACTTACGTGACTCAAATATCTCAAGATCTGATTCAGCTCGTCGGTGCCATCGCCGTCTGTTTGCATGCCTTAGGCCTCATTTCAGCGGTCCAAGCCGTCTTTCGTGCGCGGACGTCTCAGGGGGCAATCGCATGGGCGATTTTCTTAATCACCTGTCCCTACATTGCGCTGCCTCTATACTGGATTTTTGGAAGGGATCGTTTTCAGGGCTATACGACAGAGCGTCAAGCTCAAGATCAAAAAGTGCATCCACTGAGACAGAAGATGAGTCCATTTATCGCTCAATCCCCTCTGGTCGAAACGAGCGTTTGCCGCACCTTTGAAGGACTCGCCAAAATGCGATTCAACGAAGGAAATGAAGTCCAACTATTGATCAACGGCGACTCTACGTTTGAAGCTATTTTTAAAGGAATAGACTCTGCAAAAGAATATCTTTTAATCCAATTTTTCATCGTGAAAGACGATGAACTAGGAAGGGTCTTCCAGAAGAAAGTGATCGAGGCTTCGAAGCGGGGCGTGAGGGTTTATTTTCTTTTTGATGAGATAGGATCGCACCTTCTACCGAAACATTACATCCATGACTTTCGAAATGCCGCAGTCGATATCCGCGCCTTTAAAACCACGAAGGGCGCAAAGAATCGCTTTCAGGTCAATTTTAGAAATCATCGCAAAATTGTGTTAGTCGACGGAAAAACCGCATTCATCGGCGGCCATAATGTTGGGGATGAGTACCTCGGTAAAGATCCTAAATTTGGAAACTGGAGAGATACGCACATCCGTTTAGAAGGCCCGGTCGTGGGGCAGGTTCAAGTGTCCTTCCTCGAAGACTGGCACTGGTCGAGTGGCAGCATCCCCGATTTAAATTGGGAAATGGAAAAATCGGAGATTCCTGGAAAAGCCGCGTTGATCGTTGCAACAGGGCCTGCCGATCCCATTGATACCTGCTGTTTATTTTTTATTGAGGCGATCAACGCAGCGAAAAAACGGATTTGGATCGCAAGCCCCTACTTCGTCCCTGATCTAAGGATCATTGCCGCGCTTCAGCTAGCGGCAATGCGAGGCGTACAAATTCAAATCCTTCTCCCCAATATGGCCGACCATCTTTTTGTTTATTTGGCTTCTTTTGCTTTTTACAAAGACACCTTGCCTTACAATATCTCCATCTATCGTTATCATGCGGGTTTTCTCCACCAGAAAATAGTCTTAATCGACGACGCATATTGCTCAGTGGGAACCGCTAATTTTGACAATCGATCGTTTCGTTTAAATTTTGAGATGACGGCAGTTTTTGCCGATCTGCCTTTTAGTAAAGAGATAGAGAAAATGTTGGTGGAAGACTTCTCAAAATCGAACAGAGCGGAAATGGCGGACATCGAAAACAAATCGCTTTTCTTCCGAACCGCCGTCCATTTTGCGCAACTTCTCGCGCCGATTCTATAACTCAAGCGACTTAATCAGTGCCTCTATTCCAGTCCAGCTGATTTCGGCACCAATGCAAATGACAATAAAGGCGATTAAACGCATCAAAACTAGTGTACCGGAAGTTCCTAAACGGGCGGCGATCCGATTCGAATATGCATCGCAAAAATAAATCACGGCTCCGATTCCAAGAATGCCTATCAATGCGCCCAGTTGCCCGGTCGCTGTATCGCCCCATCCTCCATGTGCGGTGTGAGCACTCAAAGTGAGGGTCACCGCGACGCAACCGGGTCCGACGGTAATCGGAAAAGTAAAAGGATAAAATGCTTTGCTATCGAGCGCGGCGAAATCCTCTGCAGTCGAATCGTCGTCTGCCGCTGACCGAGGGCTTGCTTCTTGATTTAAAAGTTTCCATCCCATCGAGGCTAAAACAAGTCCTCCTGCTGCCTGGACAATGGACACTGAAATTCCAAAAAAGGAGAGTAAGTAACTTCCGGCGAGCAGTACGCCCGCTAAAAGAAGAATCGTGTTCAACGCGATTTTTCGAGCTAAAGCCTGACGTTTTTCATCCGGAATGCCTTCGGTCAAACTCAGTAAAATGATGGCAGTCCCGATCGGATTGATGACGGGTAAAAGAGCCGTAAATGTCAGTGGAATCGCTTTGCCTAATATTAAAAAATATTCCATAGTAGAGGCCGCAACTTCTACTGAAAATTGCCCTCCCCCGCAAGGAAATTTATTTTTGAGTGAGTTTGGGGCTGGCCGTCAAACGTCCGCGCCATTCGAATGGTCGTGTACTTCAGCTGCTGGCTTTCTTGTCCCGACCACCGAAATGCAATCGGTCTATCGTAGTTGTCGGCGATGAGTCCAATAACCCCGCTGCCCACTCCATTCGGACCCTTGCGACGCCGAGGGTCTTGTTTGCCGTGTCCAGAGGACGCGGAGTCTGTCACTGGAACGAAGTATTCGTTTTTGTTGAGCGGGTTGATTCGAAAAGCTCCGGTGACAATCATCACATGGCCTGTATCTTTCGAGCTACTTCCTGGGGGGATGAGCCACGCTACGATGTCGCCGAGTTTCAAATGTCGAAGGTATCTTATCTTCTGCCAGTGCGATCCATCGCCATCTTGCAACTGGCTGAAAAATTCGACGAAGTTTTTAGCTAACGGACGCTTTGGATAGGAGAGCGATTCCAGTTCATCGGCTGCTTTCTCGTGTGCACTTTTTAGAATGTGGTCTGCGAAGCCAGAACAGTCCAAATTGTAAATCCCTTTACGCTCATCAATAAAAATATCGTGGGTGTATGTAGTACTCTTCAACTCATACAGGACTTTTCTTACCTGTTCATACACCGGTGGCGCTGCATTAACCTTAACGTTGCAAACAATCATTGCGACAAATAAGTAAATCGACCCGTTCGGAAATCCCATTCCATCCCCCTTACCAGGATACGCGTAAAAGCTTCGAAAACTGGCTCAAAAAAGATAAGCGGAACTTCATTTTTTATTTCGCACTGCGCATTCGCGTTGATTGGCAGCCAACTTGCACAACATAGCTTCGACTACAAACCGAGGAGTGAAAAATGAACATTCTGTTTTTTGAATCCGAAATGGACATGCCGCTGAAGATGGTAAAGCTTCCGTTGCGCTCGACAGTGATCAAAACATCTAAAGGATTGCTTTTGATATCCCCTATTCAATTTAGTAAACATCAGATTAAAGAAATCAAAGAAATGGGTGAAGTGGTCGCCATTATCGAACCCTCCCTCATTCATCATCTGTTTGTTCAAGACGCAATCGAACATTTTCCCGACGCAAAAGTGTGGGGTCCGGTCGGTTGTCGCAAAAAAACACCCCATGTGCACTGGGATAAGATTATCGGAAAAGATCGCTGGCCTTACGGTAAGGAAGTGGAAGTTTTACCCATTAAGGGAATGCCGTCTATTAATGAAGCGGCTTTTTTCGAGAAATCTTCGCGCGCACTCATCGTTGGAGATTTTTGCTTCAATCTTCTTCATCCCAAAGGATGGGCCGCCCCGGTGATGCTAAGAATCATGGGCATTCACAAAAAATTCGCCGTAAGTCGTTTTTTCAAACTCTTTATCAAAGACAAAAAACTTTTCAATCAATCCGTCGACAAAATTCTCAAGTGGGATTTTGATCACATTGTCATGTCGCACGGAGAAATTGTACCCGCGGATGGCAAACAAAAAGTCCTCGGAGCTTTAAAAGAACGAGGCTACTCCTTCAACTTGAGAACGATCGCATCGAAAGTGGAACCGTTACGCCTTGCTTTTTCGGCGTAGCATTTTCTGGCAGATTGAGCTTTAACGAAGGAATGAGTAAAAAACTTTGTAAGATTTCGTTTTACGTTCCCGAGACCCATTTAGAAAAAGTCAAATCCGCACTTTTCGCAATCGGTGCGGGGAAATACGACAACTACGATTCCTGCAGTTGGCAGACTCTTGGAGAGGGGCAGTTTCGGCCTTTAAGAGGAAGCCGTCCCTACATCGGGCAAGTGGAGAAAGTCGAAAAAGTTTCGGAGTACAAAGTTGAAATGATCTGCAGCGAAGATTTGGTTCAATCTGCGATTGCAGAACTCAAAGCGAGTCACCCCTATGAAGAACCCGCTTATGAGATCTATGCAATTTTTGTCTAAAGCTCATTAATCGACGAATCGACAAATACCTGCCCACCAAAAGCTTTTATATTGAACTCCGACGACGTCTGGTCCTTTGATATATTGGCCCCCGTAACCAGGTCTTTGCAATAAGTAAGAATGTTCTTTCCCATTAGGCAACGTGAAGTTTTGTTGCAAGTTTCCGACGTCATCGATGACGATTAGATTCTCCCCTACGTGACGCGTAATCAGAGATCGAATCGTAGGCGATTTTTCTTGATAAGCTTTCTTGTACGAAGCTAGAGCTTTCTCGTAAGCTTGCAGCGCTTTCTCTTTGGATTCCATATCACTTAAAAGTTTTTTATCTTCAACAAATTCGCGATAGGTAAAAGCTTCGCCCTCAATGAGAGAAAGCGCAGACATCCCGTCGAGATAGCTGCAATCAATTTTTCGGTCACTATCGACGACTAACTCAGATCGAAACGTCTGTTCATAGTAAACACCGGCGATGACCGGCTCATGATAATTAGACCAACCCGGCTGGGAATAGTCATTGTAGTACTGAATTTGATAGAGATAAGGCGAAGATTCACTGGATGTTACTTTTAAGACGGGCACTTTCTTACGTACGTGTTCTACGAGTTGTTTGACCGCAAGTTCATTTTTTTCTTTGACTTTTTGTTTGTCATATTCTTCATAGAAAAGTTTGAGCGCTTTCTGGTTGTCGGCAGCAACATCTCCCGACGCCAGCACCACGGGTCCTCTAAAATAAAATGTTTTTAGACTCAGCGACTCGTCCTTTAAACCAGGCGTCGCCTTGCTCCAATTCACGTAGGCATCACGCGAAGCTGTTAAAAGAGACGAAAGTTTGGTTTGGGTGTCGGCTTCCTTCGCCGCCAATAAGTATTCATGGAAACAAAAACTCAGAAACGATTGTTCCACGAAAAACCTATCCACATTTTCACGCGTGACGATTTTAATCTGGTTAGGATCAGAGATGATTGTGACTACCGCTTCTTCACCCTTATCGAATTGAGCTAATGCTTTCTCAAATCTCTCATGATGCAATAATATCGTCGTCCCTGTAGGGCTTTTTGGATCGTTGATAGTGATAGCAACCAAAACCTCACTTGCGACGCTACCGACAGTGTCAGGGAACTTTTCAACGAGTTGGATAGGGACCTCTTTTACGACCGACTTAAAAATCTCGAGACTCTTCAGGCGTGCAGACAAGCGAATCTGATTTTTCTCTAAATGCTGCGAGAGAAAGAATCCCATTCTTCGAAAACGATCTTTGAGTGGATGTCCTCCCCTTCCCTCTTGTCCCGCATGACCGAGCAGAGAAAAAGTGAGTAAAATGGAGAGAGCGATTTGACACTTAGTTTTCATGGTTTTTGACTCCGGTTTCAAGATTTTTAGTTAAAGGGAAAAATGAGATGAGTAAGGTATAGACGCTGTCCCTATCTTTATCTTTTTCGAGATAATCTGTCAGCTCTCGTCGAAATGTATCTACGCGCTTTCGGACTTCTTCCAATCGTTTGGGATTGACGGCAACGATCATCGAAGACTGGTCGCGTTCGTCGAGAGAAAACTTATCCAAAGCTTCGAGCGATTTTTCAGAGAGTTGCTTTTGTAATTTACGGTGCCCTTCGGCCCGGTCTTCAGGATCTGCGTGGGTGGTATTGCCCGCTCTTTCAATCCACTTGCCTTTGGAACTTTTAACTATCCAACCTAAGCGCTCTAACCTCTCAATCGCAGAATGCGCGACGTTGACCGGGATTCCTAACCTTTGCGCAATCCACTTGGCATCAGCCCTAAAATTTTTGGTCCGGACCAACTCAATCAATGCAAAATGGTACCAATCTGAAATCGCAGAAAAAATATCGAGAGAAATTTTTTGATAAGATGTATGGGACGAAGCCGACGCGGTCTTTTCTTGGAGAAAATTCTGTTTTTCAAAAGACGGCATTCCCATTTTCTTGGAGAGTGTCTGAAACATCTCAAGAGTGAACTTGCGATCACCCTTCATCAAGCGAGACAAAGTGGAAGAATCAATTCCGAGTTTTAAAGCATAAGCTCTTAACGAAAAACTCGAATTTTTTCGGCAAGCCGTTTCATATTGGCTCAGTAAAAAATGCCGAAACTCCTCGCTTCGCTTCATCACTGTACGGTGTCGCGTCATGGTCGAGCTGTAGCAGAGTTAAAAATCAGATTCAAGCAGTAGCGCCGAATAATGCAGCTCTATAGCGCCGCACGAACGCCTCCTCTGCCCATTTCGTGAAACCTAGATCTTCGAAAGACACCATGGTAGCCTGTAACATCAAGTGAAAAATCTTCGAGGTCCAGGATGCATTATTTTTGTAAAAGCCTCTTTTTTGTAAGTATTTTCTTTTTGTTTTCATGCGCTAGTTCGCACAGAAAATTGGACGCGACTGGCAAGCCTGATCATCTTGTGATGATCGTATTTGATTCTCTCCGGCCGGACTTCATTGATAAATTCGACATGCCCAATCTTCGCAAGCTCCGGGATCGCTCTCGCAATTATAGTCAAGCATATGTGGGGTATATCGGAGCTGAGACAGTCGTCAGTCATTTGGTTTTGTCGACCGGTCTTTTGCCTAAAAACCTGCCGTATCAGGACGATATTTATTTTGATAAGAAAGAACTACTGGGAAAAGAAAAAGGTTTTTACAACTCTGGGGGACTCAATTTTGAGCAACTCGTAACTCTGATGAAGACTTTGCCCGATAAACAGTTCCTTCCTCAAAGATTGAAAGACCAAACCGGTGGCTCCGTCTTTTCGATTGCTCAAAAAAATTACGCTGCGATGGTTTTAGGAACACCAGCCGCCGATTCCGTGATTACGTTGAAGAAAGCAGACGGAAAGTGTCTTCCCGATGGAATAAATGTGCCGAAGTACATTTCGCATGCAGAAGGTCTCCGATTTAATCTCGACTGCAGTAAAAAATATGGAACGGAAAAAACCTCATATGCTTATGACGGCGCAAGATTCGTCCCAGGCGACGATCCAAAGCACATAGGGGGAGACAGGTGGGTCACCGACGTTGCAAAAGCGGTTATGAACAACGAAAAAAATTGGAGGGGCCTTTTCTTAAGCTATGGAGCCATTGATAAAGTGTCCCACATGCTCGGTGAACATGATGGAAAACGCCCTAAGGAAGTCGAAGGAGTTAAAACAGAATATAACCTAGAAAAAATAGCAAAGCTCGCTGACGAGCAAATCGGAATTCTCCTCGGAGAGCTTGAAAAATATAAACTCTCGGACCGCACGCTCATTGTCGTGACTTCAGATCATGGAGGGCAACCCAACTATCAATACTTAGGAAATGGTCAGACCGCGAAGTGGGGGAAACTTTTAAACGATTCGTCCAAGCCTGCCCCAAAATGGGTCAGTCATTTTTCGGAAGGTGGCGAAGTCGAACTCAGTCTGCAAGATTCCGCCATTCGCGTCTGGTTAAAACCAAACTCCGACGAAAGGAAAGTCATCGAACGAATGCGTACAGTCCCGGGTATTACCGAAATTTACCAACTCTCGGGCGGGGATGGAAAATGGAAATATGCCAAACAATTTTCAAACCCAAAGAAACAAAGCGCTAGTTTCGAGAAATGGGCAGAGGCACACAACACCGAATTGTTAAATGCTTATGCAACTGAGACAGCTCCAAATATCGTGGGCTTACTGGAAGACAATACGGGATTTGATCTGATAGGAGACCACGGCGGTGCCCAAGAGAAAGTACAGCGAATTCCTTTGATTATTTACGAGCCAGGACAAAGGGCTACCATCGATAGGACTCCAACAAAACTCTACGAAGTCGGAGGAATAGTCTCAAAAGCAATGGATCTCGCGACCCCAAATGAGATACGAGAATAAAGAAACGGTTCCGTAGATTCAGGGACCACTCTATATTTTCGAACCGTTGCAGGGAATGCTGAAAAAGAAAGTCGTTCCTTCATTCGGCCTTGAGCTCACCCAAATTCGGCCCCCATGTCTTTCAATGATTTTTTTGCACGTCGCAAGTCCAATCCCTGTTCCGGAGTGTTTTTCGGCATTGGGAAGGCGACGAAACATCGTGAAAAGCTCTCCCGCCTTTTCAGAGTCGAACCCGATTCCGTTGTCTTTGACGGAAAAAATCCATTCGTTTTTTTCTTGCACAGCCCGGATTTCATTCGTTAAAGGAAGGTGAGAACGAAATTTAATCGCGTTGCCGACGAGATTCTGGAAGACTTGCCGAATTAAACTGAGATTGCCTTCCACGATAGGCAATCCTTCATATTCAATCTTTGCCTGACTTTCTTCCAATCCTGCATTGAGGTGCTGAAGAGATTGCGTCAAAGCACTTTCGGAAGAGAATGTCTCTAGCGCAAAACCGCAAGCGTCCTTTTTAGAAAAAGCTAAAACATCTCGTACCAATTTTTGCATCCGTTTCGCACCCTCAGAAATAAAGGTGACGTAGCTTTGCCCTTTTTGATCTAAATCTTTCTGATACTGCGCTTTTAAAAGATCGGAATACAAACTAATGGTTCGCAAAGGTTCTTGAAGATCATGAGACGCAACCTGTGTAAACTGTTCCAAATCGCGGTTAATTTTCTCGAGCTCCTGGGCCATCCGTTCAAGCTTTAATTCTGCGAGTTTGCGTTCATTGATATCCACCGCAAACACAATGACGCCAGTGATTTTCCCCTCGCTATCTCGATACGGAAGCTTGCTCGTTTGCACCCAACGCTTCTCTCCTGAAGCGGTCGTTACGAGTTCGATAATGTCGCACTTCGGTTTTCCCGAGTGAATCACTTCCAAATCGTCTTTGAAATACTTATCCGCTTCTTCCGGATGAAGCTCTGCCGTGTTTCTTCCCTCCACCATCTTTGCAGAATGCCCTATCGAATCACAAGCTAAGCGATTTACTTTTAAAATATTATTTTTGTCATCTTTAAGCCAGATCATGGCAGGAATGGTGTCGAATAAAAGCTGTAATTGTTCTTCGGAGAGATTGTGAGAATGATCTATTTTCGGCGAAAAAAACTTGTAGTTTTCGATGGAAATTTCCAAGATGAGTTCCCCAAACCCAATTCAAAGATACGCTTTTTCTAGAATTCAGCAAGTGACCCATGGCTCATAACGTCAAACCTACCGGAGAGAGAGGTAATGGATTCCGTCAAAGTTTCAGAGGGCTAAATCCCAAACTGTACGCAGACAAACTAGCAACTCTACTGGTTCTAAGATAAAATAATTCGCACATTCCTTTTTTCCAACCACAACGGGGGTCCCATGTTTCTTAAGAATCTCATCATCATCTTCGTCTCATTTTTCGTTCTTCTTTCCTGTTCCAAAGACAGTCCTCTGAGTTTGCCTTTGGTCGCGCCTCCCGTGCGAGCCGCCACTCCGGAAGGATTTAAAAGCGGGACGAGCGTTGTCAAAGGTTTGCGAAGCTTGGATAGCGCGGATTTCAAATCTCGATTTTTTAGTGCGGGTCCCACAAATATCTTCACTATCCTGGCGGCGATTGATAACCGAATCGGCGGTTTTAACACCGATGGCGGATCGCACGCCTGCTCCTCACAAACTCCCGTGGCGTACACCGTCACTCCTTTTGGACAAAGCGTAACAATGTACGGCCAATGCGCGCAGACAGGTTTGGGAAGTTATTCCGCGGATCCAGGACTCGTCATTTTTGGACAAGACAGTACCAAAGTTTTTTATCTCTACACAGCGAACGGCGCTTCTTGGACGGCCGCGATTGCAACACCCATCACTGGAAACGACGGAAAATATGCTGTCCATGCTTGGATAGGTGTTGGTTATTCGAACGGGACTTCCGGAGGAAGTAACGCCGCATGTTCCAAAAGTTGGGACAATTGCTCTTATGGTGTCGTAGAAATTGATGCAAATGAAGTGACGAAGAAATTTGAAATGGCCGTCGCCGGAATGGGAATCGGCTATTGTGGCGCTCAATACGTTTCAGATGGAACTAATATTTACGGGAAAGGTTCCACTGACATGGGAACTACGTGTTCCTCGACGGACACCATCTGTGTTTCTGCAAGCAATGCGAGTACCGTCGCAACCTGCACCGATGCTCAGAAAGTTTTCAGCCTCCCGGCCATCGGGCGAAGAGCCGCCGCCAGCTCGGGATTAACCGACCAATCCATTGCAAGCTGGGGAGCAACGGCATATCCATCATCTGCGAATTTAACTATAGACGGAACCGCAAGCGACGCCCTTCGGTTCGGACCAACGACCGTTCCTGCAGGCATCGGCACCTATTAAGCGTAACGAATTTCTTGAAGCGATGAAAAACGCAACTTACGAGGACTTCCGTTCACCCTTTGGAGAGTGAATCCAGCAGTCCGGACGCATCTTGATAGATTCCATCAGCCGCATTCAACTCAAACTCGTCCCAGCCGCCGCACAGAAAAGCGATACAATCGATTCCTGCGCTTTGAGCAGCAGAAACGTCATAGGGAGTGTCTCCAACCATAACTAGGTCCTTCTTGGGTAACTCGATTTTTTTACAAGCCGCCAAGATAATATCCGGATCGGGTTTAGAGTGATCAGCATCGTCGGCCGTGGCCACTGCCGAGAAAAAGCTTTCAACCCCTGCGATAGCCAATAAATCCTTAAGCTCATCTTGACTTGCAGAGGTGCCAATCGCCAATGACAAACCTTGAGCGTCCAGGTGCTCGATCAGCTCTTTCACTTTTGGAAAAGCTACAACCGTTGAAAGGTATTTTTCTTTAAAAATTTTCGATTTGCATTCGCCAATCTCGTCCATATTTTCTGGACTAACCGGTTTTTTCAAAGCGGCCGGGATCAGTTTTTCAGAGCCCATTCCGATCAGAGGTCGTACGGTTTCAAGTGACACTTTGTACCCGAGGATTTTAAACGCTTCTGCAAACGCCCTCGCATGTTGTTCATTGCTGTCCACCAAAGTCCCGTCGACGTCAAAAATCACGCCCCGATATTTTTTCAGAAAATTCATCGTCCTCTCCCTTCAATTCCCATAAAAGAAAATGCAAGGAAGGGGCCAATCAGACGGGGATCTTTTGAAATGTTTAGATTTGCGCGAGTCCTCCGTCGACACTCAAATCGATTCCGGGGATGTAGGAGCTGCTGTCTCTATTCGAAAACTTCTTCGCCTGTGGGTTCTTGTTTCGCTCGCCCATTCAGCTCATGTCGAAGTTTCGAGGTCCCTTGATAGACCGCTTTGCGAGTCAGTTCAATGCTGCCCAAGGGTTGGTGTTCGGCAATGGAATGCCAGGGAGTAATCGAAAGATCTTCACAAAATGTCTCCTGTTTTTCGCTTTCAAACGATTGTTTTTTAATCACGATTTTAGCAACAGGAATAAATGGAGAAAGTTTCTCATCCCAGAGTTGCACGGGGTTATCGACGGGCATTTCTTTTTCGTTGGTTTGCAACTGGATCCTGAAAACAAAACAAGCTTGTTTTTGCTCGAGCGTTTTTCGCAACGCAATTCGGAGCGCATCTGGCGAATCTTCGAGTTTCAAAGGCGAAAGCGTCTCAGTGTCACAAGCAACCGGCGCTGCTGAAAATTTCACCGGTCGCAATTTATCCGCCGGCCCCCACTGGCGAGGCGTCATGCTAAAGTAAACAGATTCCAGCGGGTTCATCGGAGGATTGAGCTTTGGATTGGCAATTGCCGTCACAACAGCCCGTTCTTCCGCGTGAGTCGCAAAGAAGTTCGGAGCATTTTGGAGAAAGCCTCCGTAGTCATTTAGATTCTTCACGAAAAAGACAGGATGATTGATCATATTAAAATCTTGGGTGAGTTTTTCATCGTCCAAAAATTTATCCCCCTCAACTCCAAAAAGTTTGAAAGCCATGCCACGGCCACCCGGGTTGCGATCGTCTTGTTTCGGATCCCCTGAGCCGTTAGAAAAACGAATCCAAGCCTTGTAGGTTTTCCCAGGTTTTTTGAAAAGGCCGACATCCAATCCTTTTTTGTTGAGACCTTCTAAAACGGTGAACTCTGCATTGACGCAACCGTGATGTTTTGCATGGGCATCTCGGACTGCTTTTTTCGTTTTTTCAAAGTCTTCACGGATTTTTGTTTGGATAGCTAGAGAGATTCCATCAATCTTTTTTTGATCGAGCTCTGATGCTTTCCAGATTTGAACAGGAGAAGACTTCGGTTCTCCCTCTTCCGCGTGTAGCGAAACCCATGGGAAAGTAAATGCAATCCAGAAACCTACTATGATCACCTTTTTCATAACGACTCCTTATTCATCATTAAAATCTAGGAACTCAAAAGTCGTATAGCGCACAAAGTTAAAATGCAATGTCTTTTGAAAACGAGGAGAACTCGAACTCCCCTGCCATTTGATTTACTTCGCTCCCTATGTTTGAGATGTTGGGTAGTCACAAGCAGGGGGAAATATGAATTCTTTTTATGATCTCATTGTGATCGGTGCTGGAAGCGGTGGGATGGCGACCGCGAGACGAGCCGCGAAGTACGGGGCGAAAGTACTCATTGCTGAAAATCGCGAAATTGGCGGTACTTGTGTCAATGTGGGTTGCGTTCCCAAAAAAGTGATGTGGTCGGCCGCAGAGATAGCAGCTTCATTGCGCGATGCCACTGATTATCATTTTCCTGTCGCACCTGTGAGAGTCGATTGGAGCAGGCTCAAAAAATCGCGTGACGAGTATATTCTGCGTCTCCACGAAATTTACCGCAAAGCCTTTACCGACAACAAAATTGATCTAGTAGTGGGAACGTCAAAGTTTATCGGCGATAAAACGGTCGAGATCGAAGGTAAAAGTTTTCGGTCCCCTCACATTGTTATTGCGACAGGCGCACAGCCCGCGCTCCCAAAAGTTGCGGGCCAAGAATTGGGAATCACTTCCGATGGCTTTTTTGAATTAGAAGGCCTTCCTCAGAAAGTAGCGATTGTGGGAAGCGGTTACATTGCCACAGAACTCGCAGGGATTTTTCATGGGTTAGGATCCGAAGTGCAGTTGCTCGCGCGTGGCCCTTCCCTCTTAAAGAATTTCGATTCGATGATCCAACAAGAACTCGAAAAACAATACCGCGCGGACGGTATCAAAATTTTTCTGAATACCCGAGTGGCGAAGCTCACGGCTGCCGAAGGAAAGATCAGGCTAGACGTTGAAAGCGGGGGCTCGCTAGGCCTTTTCGACTGCGTGCTTTGGGCGATAGGTCGAGTTCCTGAGACGAAGTCTTTGGATCTCAAAAGTGCAGGCGTGCGAACAAACGAAAAAGGATTTGTGGTGACCGATGAATATCAAAATACATCTCAGCCAGGCATCTACGCGGTCGGAGACGTAACGGGACGTCCTGCGCTCACTCCCGTTGCAATCGCCGCTGGCCGCGCATTGGCCGAGCGCCTTTTTAACGGCAAAAGTGAAAGCAAACTAGATTACGAAAAAATTCCGACGGTCATCTTCACTCATCCCCCGATTGGTACTGTCGGGATGACTGAGGCAGAAGCTATCGACAAATACGGCAAGGATAAAATCAAAGTTTTTCAGCGCAGCTTCGTGAATCTTTACCATGCACCGACACAAAAAAAGCAGCTCTCTACCATGAAAATGCTGACTCTATTGCCAGATGAAAAAATCCTCGGGCTGCATTTATTGGGAAGAGGTTCAGACGAAATGCTTCAGGGCTTCGCGGTCGCGCTGAAGATGGGTGCTTGTAAAAAAGATTTCGATAGCACGCTCGCAATTCATCCCACTGCCGCGGAAGAATTAGTCACTTTGTAGCTATACTATTTTTATCTTCTTCCCGCTTGCACGAGGTTATTCGGAAATCCGTTATCTCTCATAAAATCGAGATCCAGTTTCCGTCGAATAAAACTCATCGCAACGCAAACACCGATAGAGGTAACGAGCGGAATAAAGAGCGCCTGATAATTGAGCCATCCGTCGACCAATGCGGAGACAATCGCTCCGAGCGCAAAGCCTCCTAAAGTAGCCAAGCGAGACACGTTCGACATTTTTAAAGTTTTTAGTTCTTCATCACTTGGTTTTCCAAAGAACATTCTGGAAAGGTCCGAACCCAGATCGGTGCAAATACCGGTTAGATGTGTCGTCCGGATTTGTCCTTGAGTCATTGTGGCGAAACAACCATTTTGCATTCCGCAGAAGAAAGAAAGGGAAAACAGCAATGCAAAGTCATGGTCGTGAAGGACGGCCTCTTTAAACTCACCGAAATACCCCAAACTCCCAATGACTAAGCAAATCCCGAGAAGAATCGGCATCGAGTATGCGACAAAATTATAATAGGGTTTTTTGCCATGGTCGATTCTTGCGATTGTAAAAATCCCACTCGCAAACGCGCCCAAAATAAAGAAGAGAGGCGTGCCGCACATTTCAAACATCAGCAAAAGGTCTCCGGCTCCTAAAGCCAGTCCCACTTGAGTTCCAAAACCGGTGACATGAGAGACGAATCTTTGGCAGGCCAGGAAACCGAAGGAGTTTATAAACCCGGCTTGAAAGGCGAGAACCGCCCAAAGAGTCACGTAGCGTTTTCTTAAAAAATCTTCACGTTTCAATCGATACATAACGTTCCGCCCTATACTCAAAAAATCAATCTATTTTTATACTTAGCTGAGTTCAATTCGAAACCGCACTATCTGATAACGCACGAGTTCATCACTGAATTTAAAAATGTGACTAAATGCGATATTTCATTGAGTTTTGCTCTGCGTAGGTCTGTCAGGCGCTTCATTCGCAGTTTTAATGATGAGAGCGACTAAACGCCTTTTGAGGAAATAAACGCAGAATTTGCACCTAAGATTATACCATAACGAATTGAATTTTCACCCAAGCGCATTTTCCGCCCTTAAGGGGTCGAAGGCGAGTCGTTATAGTAAGCGTAAGAACCGCAGATGTCGGAAATCCACCGAACCATTTTGTGGGATTCTGTCACATCCCGCATTTCGCGTTTGTGGTCCGGGTAATTTTCAAACAAGTTGAAACTCTTGTTTCGGTCAGGTGAAAATTCGAAGCGTACGTAGCCTTGAGTCCATTTATCCAGTACTAGATCGCGATCTTTGCCTTTCAAACTTTCGCCTATCAGAAGGCTATCGGGACGAGACCCCGTTTTGACTGCAACAAGAGGCGCGTTTTTAATGCGCTCGATGAATTCGGGTCCGTTGGACTCAAGGGGCATGTGATTATGGATTTTTTGCATCATCATCGTCCGCTTCCCTTTATAGATACTGGTGTTTTCGACAATCAGCGTATCCTTGTCATGGACCCGGATGAAGCAACTATTGTAATGAGCCTTAGGACCGTATTCGGGAATCCCCATGATACGAATAAACATCTGCCCTTCGAAAAGTTGGCAGGCCCACGAAGAATTCGCGGCGGAGAACAGAAAGAAGAAAGCAAATGACAGAGTTTTCGTGATTTTCATGCCTGCTAACTAACTGAAAAAAACGCCTTAGTTCAACTTCGATTCAGAATATTTGGGTTGAGCTGAAATAGAAAGTTAACGCCCTCAAAAAAATTTATTAGTTTAGGTGAGATTGGTCGGAATAGCTTTCGCGGGATGCTGGACGAGGCAACTCAGTGGTGGGTCTGCACGGGGTCGAACCGTGGACCTCTACCATGTCAAGGTAGCGCTCTAACCAACTGAGCTACAGACCCACTGAGAGAACTTTTTGTTTTCGAAGGCCTTTCGTTCCTTTGGGAGGTAGCACTTGCGGTCGATTAGAACGGTCGCTGCGCTCCCTTGGGCCAACTGGTTCTTTCCAGTTAACTTGGGCTTTCGAAGGTCGTCACTATAAAGGACCGTTTTTGGAAAGGAAAGTATTATGTTTTAAGAGTTTTTAGGCCGGATCTGTGACTTTGGTGACGGTAAGGATGCCGTCGGATTCAAGAATTGCAGAGGTGATTTCGTTGAAGTGGTGGATTCCTTGTTTCCTTAGGAGCATTTTTAATTCGGAGAGGCTTAAGTGTTCGCTCTCGAGGTTTTTTTCTAGGACTTTACCTTTATGAACTAATAAAGTTGGGGTTCCCTCGATTAAGAGGCGCATTTTTCGATGGCGGAAGGTGAGATAGCCGATAAACCAGCTGAGAAAAATTAAAACCGTTGCGAGGAGAAGGCCTCCGACGAGGGAATTATCGCCGCCGTTCATGGCATTTTGGACGGCGTTACTGATGAGAAGAAGGGCTACGAATTCGGTCGCACTCATTTGTCCCATTTGGCGTTTTCCGGACACTCTGAGCAAAATCAGAATAAAAATAAAAACAATGGTTCCTCGAATGACTAAGTCTGCTGGCGAGACACTCAAATGCGTAAGATCGGTCCACATAAGTTTTTGATTTTAGAACGAAAACTATTAAAATCAAGTACTTACCTTTAAAGCGCTTGCCTTCGGGGAACAAGACACCATATTATTTGCTGAAGGAGATACAGCAATGAGCAGTGAACTAATAACACACCTGAATGAGACAAACTTTCAAACGACGATCGATAAAGAAAGTGCTCCAATCCTTGTGGATTTCTGGGCAGAGTGGTGCGGCCCTTGTCGTGCTCTTTCTCCTGTCATCGACGAACTCTCTCAAGAGTTTCAAGGAAAAATTAAGTTTGCAAAAGTGAATGTCGACGAAGCTGGAGCGATTGCTTCTCAATTTGGAATTCGTGGAATTCCGACGTTGCTTCTTTTCCAAGGCGGAAAAAAAGTGAATGAACTCGTCGGCAATCAAACGAAGGACAAACTTCGCGCGATGCTGACTAAGGTTACGACTTAAACTGGTACCCCGTCTAATGATTAACATTAAGACGAAGATTAACTTTTCTTACATTGGCGCGGCTTCGCCGCTGTGAGGTTAATCTTTATCTTCAGGTTAATCGTTAATATTCGAACTAGACGTAACTGAAGTCGGTTTCTTCGGATTCGGGATTTAAATACCTCTGCCAAGACGGCGGGGGTGTTTTTGCTTTTAGGGACAGTAAATTTCCTGGGAGCCAAGTCGGAACAATGGGACGGGTGTGAAGTTTGAGTCCGACTTCTTCTGGAGTGCGATCACCTTTTTTTTGATTACATTTCATGCAAGCCGAAACAATATTTTCCCACGTTTTTTTCCCGCCCTTCACGACGGGCTTTACGTGATCCATGGTGAGCTCGCGCTCTTGGCATTTTTTCTGACAGTACTGACAGCGGTAATCATCTCTTAGATAAACATTTGAACGTGAAAAGCGGATCACAGGCGATTTGCGTTTCAAATTCACCCACCGACGCAACTTAATCACTGCTGGGACTTTGAACTTCGTCGTCACCGTGCTGACCGATAAAGCGTACTCTTCTAAAATTTCAACTTTTCCCTGGAAGATCAGAATAAAGGCGCGTTGCCACGAGACGACTCTTAATGGCTCAAAACCAGCATTTAATAGCAAGGTATGATTCATCTGGAGTTACCTTAATTGTAGGAGAAGGCTTACTGAAAAGGCAAACTTGATTTTTCAGAAGTCTTGGGAAGTGGCGCCATCGCCGTCTTCATCTCGACCTGATCTCCTAACATGAAGTTGGGATAATCTTGAACCGGAATGGTGGAAAGGTCGCGATCCGACTCTAAATGCCCGACGGCCGTCGACTCTCCCACCATGTAAATTTTTATTTCGCCTAATGTCACTTTCATCAGATGCCACGCCCCGCCCGTCAGCTGATTCATCACTGGAATCATTCGGTAAACCTCCACAACATCGCCAGACTTCAACCCATTGCGTTCGCCGAGGTCGATAAAATAATTTTTAGGAGACTGCGCTTCGAGCGCACTCATTCTCAAGCGGCGCGTTACTTGAATGATGGAACCTGTCGCCGCGAAGGAGTTTAAGGTCAGAGTACTTAAAAGAGTGAGAAGAAAAATTGTTTTCACAACTAACTCTTCGGTCAATTGTGAAGGTTTCTTCACAATTATTTTTGACGCCTAGCTACCTTGAGATTTTTTATTTTTTTGCAAGGCATTATAAATCTCTGAAGACGTCTCCCCTGTTACAAGCGCTATCTTTTTCGACCACTCTTTATCGGACGCAAGTCGCAACTCAATCGCTTGATCCAAATACGACGCATCGACAGCAATTTCCTCGTTAAACTCTAGAACAAAAACAAATTCTCCTTTGAGAGTGACCGAATTTAAATCGAGATGAGAAAGATCGAGCCATTGATAAGTCTCGTGCATCTTTGTCATTTCTCTTCCATAAAACACTTTAGAATTTGGAAACCAATCGGACAATTGTTTTAAAGTTTCTTCTACTCGATTAGGACTTTCGAAGAAGACACAGGGGCATTTCAGTTTTTGCGCCGATTCTAATTTTTGTCTTTTTGCTTTTTCAGTCGTCGGTAAAAAACTTAAAAAGACGAATTCTCTTTCTCCAATTCCGCTGACCGCAAGTGCTGTCACGACACTTGAGGGGCCGGGAACGGGAATCACTTTAAAACCTTTTTCATGTGCCGTTTTGACAAGCAGGCTTCCCGGATCTGAAATACACGGCATCCCTCTATCCGAGACAAACCCGATATCCAAACCCTCTTCTAGTTTTTGAAGTGCGAGTTCCGTCGCCTCTTTCATGTTGTGGGAAGCATACGAAAAAAACTTTTTTTGCTCGGCATTAAGTTTCAAAACGAGAAAGAGCTTTTTGATTTCGCGGGTGTCCTCTGCAAAAAACACATTCAACTCCGAGAGAATTCTCTCACCACGACGAGTCATATCTTCGAGATTTCCGAGCGGGGTCCCGATCAGGTATAATGTAGCCATACTCACAACTCTTTCTCACAAAGGATCTTTCCATGATAATGCGAGCCCGCGAACAAGGAAATGTCGTTGTTCTAGAACTCGAAGGCCATCTCGACGTCGAAACAACCGCGCAGTTTCAAGATATGTGTCTGGGGATCCTTAAAAAAGAACCTTCTAAACGCGTCATCTTAAATATGGAACGCCTCAAATTCGTAGGTTCCACAGGCATTAACCAGTTTGTAGACGCGATTAAGCTTTTTAGCAAATGCGAGACAAAACCCAAGATGTGTAAAGTCTCAAACGACTTTTTGATGGTTCTCAGAGCGTACCAAACGACTCGCCATCCTTTTGAAATTTTCGAAAATGAAAACTTGGCCGAAGCCGCCTTTGATGCCCCCCCCCCACTCCCTAAAAAAGTGCTTAAAAAGAATCCGATCGAGAACTAGGAAAAAAAATCGGAAATCGCCGATACTCGATTTTCGGGAATTCTCCGACCACTTCGAAGAGTTCGACAGCCACGGACTTACGGTACTTCACCGAAAGAATTTCAGCGGATAATTTGAGGCGATTTAATTTCACTCGCGAGAGCATGAGACTCGGACGATACTTGGGATTTTTCTTTCCCCTCACCTCCACCATTAAGAGGCGATTGTTTTTTTCGAAAACGAGATCACATTCTGCAATTTTCAGTCTTAAATTTTGATGAAGAAGTTTAAACCCGAGCTTTTGATAAACCCCTAAAGCGAATGCCTCACACTGGCGTCCATGAGAAACTCTTTCGGTGGAGAGGGGTTTGCCCTTTTTTCGTAAGAGACTGGCGATGTAGAAGACTTCCATAACCCTTATGGCTAGCAAAACCATAGCCAGGATAAGTCTCATCCATTTCGAGCATCAGCGCATCTCGGTTTACTTTCGCAAGGATTGAAGCCGCACCAATCGAAAACGAAAACTGGTCCCCTTTGACGATCGCTGTTTGAGGAATTGTGATGTCAATCTTGCCTCTGCCATCGATCAAAAGATAATCCGCAGGAATGTGAAGGCCTTCTACGGCGCGCCTCATTGCCAATTTCGCCGCTTGATAAATATTGATCGTATCAATCTCCTCAACGCTTGCAGACGCGATTTTCCAAGCAACGGCCTTCTCACGGATAAGCTTCGATACTTCGAGCCGCTTTTTAGGCGAAAGCTTCTTCGAATCATCAATCCCTTCAGGGATATCCTTAAGATTGAGAATGCAGGCTGCAGCCACGACCGGCCCCGCAAGACAACCCATTCCTACCTCGTCAATCCCCGCGACAAAGCGGTACCCCTTTTTAGAGTACTCTAGCTCATATCGAAGTTGATCACGTTGCAAGTTTTTCTAAGGTGCTAATTAAGCTTCTCAATTAAGAAGCTGTTTAATGATTAAATTGTTTTATTATTTTTTTTCGGCTTTTTCTTTTTTATCAGCCTTTGGAGCTTCTGCTTGAGGAGCGGTATCCGCTTCTGAAGCCATCGCTTTCGCAGGGTCTGTTCCCACAGCATCTGCAAAACGTGTCGATTCTTTCAATCGTGCTTTTTTACCTTTTAAATCTCTTAAATAGTACAAGCGCGATCGGCGAATGATACTTGAAGTTTCAACTTCAATTTTTTCAATGAACGGAGAGTGAACCGGAAAAATTCTTTCGACACCCACTCCTTCAGAAATCTTACGAACCGTGAACATTGCTGTCGGTCCTTTGCCAGACTTCGGCTGTTTTGAAATCACAACGCCTTTGAATGCCTGAACTCGCTCTTTATCGCCTTCTTTTAAACGTACTTGGACGTTCACCCGGTCTCCTACTTTGAAAGGCGGACGATTTTTCTCCTGGGATTTTTCTAACGCTTCGATAATCTTTGTTTGCACTGTATCTCTCCAAAACGGGCAATGTAAGAAGTGTGACTGGAATCGTCAAGTGAAAAGTGAAGAAGCTCTCTTCCTAAGTGCTTGAAAATCAAATCCTTATGCACTTTACACTGAAGCCCCTTTTCACTTAAAGTACCGCATCATTGGAGAAAAAAGTGCCTGAAAAAATCAAAGCTTCCTTGAGAGTACGCATGTCCCAAGCGGACGCCCATTACGGCGGAAATTTAGTGTCCGGTAGCAAAATGCTTGAATTCTTTGGAGATGTTGCCACTGAGCTTCTGATTATCGAAGACGGTGATGAAGGTCTTTTTAGAGCCTACGACAATGTCGAGTTTCTAGCGCCCGTCTTTGCGGGCGACTACCTCGAAATCGAAGGCGAAATCACAAAAATGGGCAATACCTCCCGGCAGATGTCTTTTGTGGCTAAAAAGGTAATTACCCCTGAACCTCAGGTTTCAGCCACCGCAGCGAAGATTTTGGACACCCCAATTATTGTCGCCAAAGCGACAGGGACTTGTGTGGTTCCTAAAGAAAATCAGCGCCGCGAGAAATCGAAGTGAGTTCTATCAATTATAAAGATTCGGGAGTCGACCAAAATCAAGCGGATACCATCCTCGAAGGCTTTTCGGAATATCAGAAATCAAGACCCAAAGATCCCAATGTATTAAGTGGAATCGGTCCCTATGCCGCTTGCTATTCCCTCTCCCCATTTTTAAAAACCCTCGAAGAACCGGTGATGGTGACATCTTGCGATGGGGTTGGGACGAAAGTGAAACTCGCCTTAGATTGGAATGAGTTGAACGGATTGGGACACGACCTCGTTGGAATGAACGTCAACGACTTGCTTTGCATGGGTGCAAAGCCCCTCGTATTTTTGGATTACTACGCTTGTGGAAAATTAGATTCGAGCGCACTGACAACCCTTTTAAAAAGTATTCAAGGCGCCTGTGAATTGGCGGAGTGCACGCTCGTCGGTGGCGAGACGGCTGAAATGCCGGGGCTCTATCAGGATCGGGATTTTGATATGGCGGGTTTTGTCGTCGGAGTCGTTGATAAAAAAAATCTCCTCGGCCCTCAAAAAGTTCAAAAAGGAGATGTCATTTTAGGCATTCCTTCCTCCGGGCCACACTCGAATGGGTATTCTCTAATTCGAAAAATCGTCGAGAAGGAGAAGTTAAAACCTGACGAAAAAACACCGTTTTCTGAGCAAACGTGGAGAGAATGCCTACTCGCTCCAACGCTTCTCTACACTAAGGCCTTGAAGAATTTGACGCTTAAAATTTCTGGTCTCGCCCACATTACGGGCGGCGGGTTGCTTGAAAATCTTCCTCGGATTTTACCTGAGAAGACTCAAGCGGTGATTGATTCAAAAAAATGGCAAATGCCCCCTCTTTATCCTTGGTTGGGTGAAAAAGCGGGAATTTCTCAAAGCGACTTACTCACCACGTTTAATTGCGGTTACGGAATGCTTGTGACCTGCAACCCAAGAGTTGCAAAAGAAGTGGCTTCGGAGATTCAAAAAGAAAAAATGCAGTGCCATGAGTTGGGTGTTATCATTGAATCCAACCAAAAGAATCCGTCTGTTGAATGGAAAATATAAAAAAATTTCGTCTGTTGGTCTTTGCATCCGGACGCGGTTCGAATTTCAATGCGATTGCAACGGCTATCGAAAATAAACAGCTCACAAATGTCGAAATCGTGGCGTTAGTTTCAAATAAAAAAAATGCCCCTGCATTGGAAGTCGCTATCGACCATAAAATTCCGGCACATGTCATCGCCTCGAACCAATATTTCACCGACGGAAAATTTGATAGACCTCGATATGAGAAGGAGCTCATCGACTTTGCAAAAAAGATGGAGCCCGATTGGATTATCCTCGCGGGCTACATGCTCATTCTCGGAAAAGAATTTATCCAAGAGTTCTCAGGCAAGATTTTAAATATTCATCCCTCTCTGCTTCCAAAATACAAGGGGATGGACGCTCAGAAGCAAGCCCTCGAAGCAGGCGAGAAAGAAACTGGCTGCACGGTTCACATTGTCACGGAAGAGATGGACGCGGGTCCCATCGTTGCACAATCTAAAGTACAAATTTATCCAGAGGATACAGTCGAGACGCTGACGCTGAGACTCCTTCCGCAAGAACACGCGACATATGTCTCAGCGATAAAAAAACTGTGTCACTGAGTGGCTTTGAAACCCTTCATAATCGTCCCATTGGTTAACGTGACAAAAAATTCCTCAATGAGCTTTTTCTTTTTTGCGGACTGAATTTCTTCTTTGCTGAATCCCGCTTTTTCGAGATCTTGATAGGTGGCAAGCTGCCCCGAAGAGAGACGATGTTCGGCCACAAATTTCGCAAGTCGTTTGAGAGTGAAGAGGTCCACGACTATCTAACTACATTCCCATTTTCTTAGTGCAATAGATAACTGTCGCAAGAAGCGCTATTTTCATTCCGATCTGCAAATACAAACGGGTTTGGTTCACCTTTGGAAATCGGTACCAAAGACCTAATCGGGAGATAGGTCCCACAGGCGCGTTTTCTTTATTCACAATATAGAGATGGTTCTGCTTCATCAAACTCCCCTCGCAGCGTTTAGAGAAGGAGATTTAGCATATTTTAGAGGAAGAGATCAAGAGAGTCAGAGTAACTTACAGGGGACAAATTTCGGCATCACCGTCGGACGTGACTTCATTTTTTTGGTTTTTCGCAGAAACCGTAACGGTAATGACACCTTCTGGTGAGACAGACTTTACTTTGCCTTCACAGGTTAAAACATCGCCGGGAAATGTCACCTTTCGAAAACGCGTCCGGAATTTTTTGAGACGAAAATCTTTCTCAGGAAAATTCAAACAAATCAGATCCCCTAAGTAGGCCATCGAAAGCATTCCATGGACAATAACGGAAGGAAAGCCAGCTTCTTTTGCAAATTTTTCTTCGAGATGAATGGGGTTAAAATCTAGCGCCGCATGAGCATAAGCTTTTAGATGTTCACGCGTAATCGGGCCTCGAGAAAGCGGCTTTAATAAATCGCCTTTTTCACTCACTTTTAGTTCCTCCCTCTGCATTCTGAAGGAGAAATGTCGTGGAAGATTTAATTTTGACTTCGTTGGTTTGCGAGATATTTGTTTCGATCGTCACAAAGGTCATTGATCTGCGTTCTTTCCATTCCGAAATCCGACTCGAAACATTTAAAGGGATTCCCAGAAAGAGCGCCGACAAATACTCATACTCCTGCTCGACGTGGAGAAGTGTTCGCATATCGACTTTCAATTGATTCAGCCACTCAAATTCAGCTTTGCGAAATCGGGTCGCAAAGGAAGGAGGAATGGATTGGAAGAATTGGGAATGCGTGGCGGCCGCGAAATTTGACACATCTTCAGACGTCAAAGCGTCAAGGGCAAACTCAATAGGTTTTAAATTCTCTCGCAGGTCAGTCATAGAAAGTATTGAAATAACTTAAACTTACATCTGAAGTCAAAAAGAAAGACTTCATGGAAAAATCCGCTAACTTACGCTAAGTTAGGTTGATGTCCGTTTCCCCTATTCTAAGACGTTTTGCGTTTTTTGCCTATAGTGCAATTTTATTTGCCCTCCCATTTGGCTTTTTGGCGAGCGAAACCGGGACATATCTCGGTCTCGGACTTTTCTGCCTTTTCGCATTTTACGTTCGAGAAACCTCGACCCGCCGACTGGCGAAACGCTTAAAACTCACGCCGCTTTTTAAAGAACATTCCTTAGGAATTTACACTCCCTTACAGGCCTACGTGAAAAGGCTGGAAATTCCCGTCCCGAAAATCTTTTTAATTCCCAGCCCAGGACTCAACGCCGGCGTTTTCTCTCTCGGGAATCAAAAAAGCCTGCTTTTCTCGGAAGGATTACTTGAGGCCTTAAGCCGCGAAGAACTCGAAGCCGTGACGATTCGACTTCTGACAGAACTCACCTCGAAGGAAGTTCAAAACCGCTCTTGGCTGACTCAGTTTCTACTTCTTTTAGAGGGTCCTACTTGGATGAAGCACGCCGGCAATAAACGAATTTATTCGACGGTGACTCTTTTAAAACAGCTCGTCTTTTACCCCCTCAGTTGGCTCCCTATTCACTTGCTGTGGAATTCAGAAGCCAATGCATCAAAGGACGCAGTTTCGGTCGGCTATACGCGAAAAAACCGGGCGCTTTCAGAGGCTTATCGTAAAATGGAGAGTCGAAGGGAACGAACACCATTTCTGTGCGCTTTTGCGTTTCACCCTCTTTTCTTGACCTCACCCTTTGCACTTGATCCCATTGCCGACTTTTTTATGGTAAACCCCTCTCTCTACCAAAGGATATTAAGGCTAGAAGGACGCGCCCCCGTATGAACTCTCTTTTTCTATATGCATTTCTAATCTTTTTGACGTCCTTTGTGGGTGGAGTTTTTCCGCTGCTCTTCCCTAAAAAAAATGAATCGCATTTAAAAGTTTTGATTAGTTTTGGTGCAGGACTGCTTTTAGGAATGGCTTTTATTCACATGATTCCTGAATCTGCAGAAATGATCGGAAAAACTTTCGGACTTTGGGTGCTATTGGGATTTGGAATTCTTTTCATCATGGAACGCTTTGTGATGGTTCATGCTTGCGATGAACATGGGTGCAATTATCACACGATCGGAATTGCCGCATTTTTAGGGCTGACCATCCATGGTTTAATCGAAGGACTTGCGCTGGGATCAAGTGCGCTATCCACCGAACTGGGACCTCTCGTCTTTATCGCAATTGTGATTCACAAAGCGCCCGCCGGCATTTCGCTTTCCTCCATTTTGAGCCTTGCAAAAAAAGGACAGAATCAGATTTTGCTGTTTTTATTCGGGGTTTCGATTTCAGGACCGCTTGGGATTTGGGCGGCTTACGCACTGATGAAAAATACGCCTTATGCAGATGTTTCGGGAGCACTGCTTGCGGTCTCTGGCGGAACATTCGTTTATATTGCGGCATGTGATTTACTGCCCGAGCTCCATCACCCAGAAGGAAACCGACATGTCCGACTTGCCGCTTTTATTTTTGGAATTCTCATCAGTATTGCGAGCGGATTTATCCTCCCGCACTAGCGTCATTGCGAGCGTGCGCAGCACGCGCGGCAACCTTCCCAGCTCATCACACAAAGGTTGCCGTGCGTGCTGCGCACGCTCGCAATGACAGCTACAAATTATTTTTCTTCGGCGTTTGTAGGAATGCGCTCTTTTTCGATCGACGCGAGTTTGGTCGTTAATTTTTTAGCGAGTTCTTTGTCTTTCTTTTCAGAACAGGCAATCGCTTTTTGATAAGTCGCTTGAGCTTTTACGAAGTCTTTATTTTTTAAGTAAGCGTCGCCTAAGTGTTCTAGGATAATGGCCTCCTCAGGTTGAAGTGCCACCGCTTTTTCCAGCTGCGTAATCGCTTTTTGCATCTCTCCGCGTTTAAAGTAGACCCAACCCAGCGAGTCTTCTACAAAACCGTCGTTAGGACGCAGTTTAATCGCCTGTAAAATATATTTTTCCGCTTCATCCAAATTCTCCCCCGATTCAGCGTACGTATAGCCGAGGAAGTTAAGAGCGTGGGGATTGTTCGGATTCTTTGCGACGATTTTCTTCATCGTCTCAATTGCTTTTTTACGTTCATTTACTTTGTCAAAAACAGCGCCTTGGAAATAAAGCAGCTTTTCATCTTCGGGACTTTGTTTGAGTCCTTTTTCAATGGAGCTGAGCGCCTTTTTATAATTTTTTTGAGCATCGTAAAGAGACGCTTCGAGGTCAAAAAACTCCACTACTTTAGGATTTTGCAAGATGAGTTTTCTCGCAAACTCGAGACCCTCTTTGAGCTTTCCTGTTTCCTTAAAGATGTATCCTTTATGCAAGGAAGCTTCTTTAAAAAAGTTAGAATCTTTTTTCACTTTGGCAAATTGTTTTAAAGCCTCGTCGTATTTCTTATCTTCTTCGAGGGTCCAACCGAGATAAAATCGGACGCTATCGGAATCAGGCTGTTCTTTTAAGACGGCTTGAAACGTTTCGCTCGCTTTGTCGAGCTTTCTCATTTCGAAGTAGATGAGCCCCAGTTTCACACGCGCGGTGTAGTCGTCAGGTTCGACCCCTTCGTACTCCGTCAACGCTTGAACCGCTTTATCCAAATCATTTTTTTGGATATACAAAGTAGCAAGGCGCTTTTTAAATTGCCCACTTCCTTGAATACGGCTGTAGGCCTTGATTGCTTGGTCGACTTCACCGTTTCGTTCGTAGATGAGTCCTAAAGCAGTCCCGGCTTCAACAAAACTAGGACGAAGACTAAGGCATTTTTCGAGATCGTCTTTTGCTTTATCTAATTTATCTGTTTCGATATAAATTTTGGCGCGATAAAAAAGAGCCATGTGGCTGTCTGCACCGTCGACAATCTGAGTGAGCTCTTTGATCGCTTGGTCCATCTGACCGCTCTCTGCACTTAAAATTGCAATCAAAAGAGGAGCACGAGTATTTTCGGGCTCGAGTTCATGAATCTTGGAATATTGCTCTTTTGCTTCCGGAAACTTTTTTAATGAAGCGTAAATTGCTCCTAGAGTCATTCGATAATCCGTATTTTTCGCGTCTTTTTCGACCGCTTTTTTACCGAATTCTTCAGCTTTTTCGTAATTTGAAACTCGTAAATTCGCTTCGGCGAGTTGGTGATTCAAGTAGGGGTTTTCTTGGTCTGTTTTCCAAACGCGCTCAAGAAGCGGAATCGCTTCTTCCACTTTTCCATTGAGAAGAAGTTCCTTCCCTTTAATGTAATAGAGATTGGCGGCTTCTTTTTCTTCTTCCGAGACCACCGTAGTTTTTTCTACCGTGTCTGCAAAAAGCTGAAGCGTGTTAAAAACAATAAGCCCTAGTAAAAATAATGTAGAGGTTTTCACATTCCTCTTGTCGGAAGAAACGCAGAAAAAACAAAGAGGAACGAAATAATGCAACGGGCTATGTTTTAGCGCGAATGATTTTTTCGACGCCTAAAGTAAGAATACCCAAACCAACCATGACGAGTAAGATCATAGGCACGGTGGGAAGCCTTGAATACTGCAGAGACAGAACAAAGCCCACCGCCGACGCAACGCTTGAGAGCAACGCAATCGAAATCAAATGCTGTTTTAAATGTCGGTTTGCCGAAAGTTTCGCGAGCACCGTAGGAAGAAAAAGAGCTGAAATCGTAAACAGAAATCCTAAAAACTGTACCGAGAAAGAGAGCAGCAAAATCGCGAGGATTTCAAATCCCACTGAGACTCGGCTCTTTCCCTTTTTGTGACTCCCCCCAAAAACCGCGAGTCGAAAGGACTCATACGAAATCGAGCGCCACCAAAGGGTCAGAATCATCATACTGACAATTCCAATTACCATGGCTAAGACGGATTCCCAGTTCGAGAGTGTTGCGAGATCTCCAAAGAAAACCTGGGTCATGTGATTTTCTAAGGGTGGAAAAATCGCGCAAACAAGATACCCACTTCCTAAAAGAGTCGCAAAAATTGCCGTGAAGAAAGTATTTTTGGAAGACTGATGTTTTTTTGTGATGCGATCACTGAAAAGGTACGTGCCTATCGAACAAAGAACCGCCGTCACAAATGGGCCTAAATGAATCGCTAAATCGGGGGCGTCCAAAATCTTTAAGGTTCCTAACCCCAAAAGAACACCGAGAGTTGCCCCCTGCCCCACACAGAGCGTTTGCATCGCTTTATCGCGTGCGGCGAGCTGCGCTCCCAAGAGAGAAAGCGTCGGCGCCATGATCACTCCCGCTCCCACGGCAACTGCGTAAATTTGAAGTAGAGCGAACATTTTATTTTTCTCCGCTTCTCAGTTCGATTCGAACTACTTTTTCACCGAAGCGAGCTAACTCATCGATTCCTAAGTGCGAGATGAGGATCACCGCTCCCTCACTTCCCTTTTCTCTTAAATACTTATCAATTCTTTCGAGCATGTTTTTTTGGCTGAAATGATCCAAGTGATTAAAGGGTTCGTCCATCACTAAAAGTTTTGGATTTTTTAAAAGAGCACACGTCAAAAGAGTTCGCTGTCTTTCCCCGCCACTCGCCGTGTTCCAAGACCTGTCTAAGAGGTCTTGCGACAAAAGGCCATATTCGACGATAGATTCGGTGCTCACGTTTCGATTTTCAGAAATTTCGATCACCTCACGCAAGGTCAGAGGCAGATGAAATTCCATATTCTGGAGTTGGGGAATCACGGCAATGTGTTTAGGATGAATGGAATTAGAAACGTTTCCCTTCACCCAACTATTCACACCGAGAATCGATCGGAGTAAACTCGATTTTCCCGATCCATTGGGCCCTGTAATCAAAAGCAATCCACCCGGGGGCAACACAAAAGAAAGACTATCGAAAAGCCTGACTCCATCCGGAGTTTTCAATGCAATGTTATCAGCTTTTACAAAATAGGCTTCATTCGATTTGCCTTTGGCCATAGACTCTCTCTTCACTTGGATTTAGAGCTGAATGCTTCGATCATTGTATCGACTAACTTGGTTTGAAGCGATTCATAATCTTTCCAAGGACCTTTGGGCTGAATGGACGTAGGAACCTGGAAACTTTTCACGCCAGAAAGTTCGCTAAACCGTTCCATTGTCTTGTGCGGAGCGTACTCGCCGCCGATTGCGCCTTTGATTCCTTGTGATTTTGCGGTCAGAGCGACTTCAGCGATACGTCCTGCAGAAGGAGGCACCCCTGGCTTCTCTTCGATACTTCCGAGCGACTGAATTTCGTAAGCATAAAAGAAGTAACTAAACTCTTTGTGATATTCGATGATGGCGGGCCCTTTGAGCGCCGCAAGATAGGGTTTTAGTTTCGCTTGATTTGTCTTATGAAGAGCCTCGAGCTTCGTCGATAGAGCTTTGTAGTTTGCCTCGAACTCTTTGGAGTGTGCGGGATCCACTCGGACAAAGGCTTTTAAGACCTCTTGGCTGCCTTCCGTAAGACTTTTGGGCGATAACCAAAAGTGAGGATTACCTGCCACATGGATATCTCCCATGGATCTATCCACAGGACCTGTCGGCTTTTCGAGCACCGTCACAGCTTTCCCAGTTTCACAGTATCCTTTTCCTCCGGGCTGCACTTGGGCATTTCCGGAGCGCGCTAAAACTTTTGGCATCCAGCCGACTTCAAGTTCTAAGCCAATGATACAAACGACATCTGCTTCCGAAGCGAGGCGAATGTACTCGGGAATCGTATCGACGTAATGAGGGTTTTCTGTTCCAGCAAGTAAAGCCGTGACGTCAACTTTATCTTTTCCAATTTCTCTTGCGGCCCATGCAAGATCGGTTGTTGAGGTAATCACTTTGAGAGGCTTTGCGAAAGCACAACTCACGCTGATAAGAAACAAAATGAGAGAAGTTTTCATAGGATTTCCTTTTTAAAAGTCGTGAGCGGGATGTGAACCTAGAATAAAGACTGCTTGGAGTTCAAATACCTGCTCGCTATTGATGGTTTGGCCCTGAAACCGCGTTCCTTTGAAATTGTAAGAAGCACGAATCGTCGAAAACTCACTCGCTTTGTAAGTTAAAGTGGGGACCATTGCATAATCGAAGTTTGCAATCTGCGCTCCCGTCGCGTCCTGAAGCGTTGTGATGGTAAATCCATCAAAACGCACTCCCAGTTGGAGAGTCGAAGTAAAAGCATATTGAGGAAAGAGATAAAACCCGATCGCTCCTTCAGAGACACCCGAAGAAGGGGTCTTAATGCGATACCAACCCTCGGATTGGAAAAGAAACTTAAGGACGGAGGCTTCTTTCCACTTCGCGGTCAGATCTAATCCAAAAAGACTTGTCTTTGTCCCTTGGTTATCGGTTCGACCTAAATAATTAATCCCGGTTTGCATTCCGCCATTCGCGAACAATCCGTTGTAAGTCGCAAGCCGCGCGTAGTGTGTTGGAAAGTAGGGTTTACTTCCTTCCGTATGCGCGTGCCCAAAAACCCAGCCATTGGTAACGCCGACTGTGAGATCGAGATAGAACGGAATAGGAAGAAGATAGCCATACTCAATCCCGGTATCGTTTAATCCTTCACTGTGTAAAAATTCGCTCTGAACTTTCGGCGCCGACGTAAAGACCCAGTCGTGTCGATGGAATTGATTGAGTCGACCGATCCCAAGAAAATACTGCCCCACACGGAAACGCGAACGCGGGATGAGCTTGGTCGATCCAATCGTCAGTTCATGAATTTCGAAAAGCGCTGCTCCGTTTTCTTGATGAGCTGCTAAATTCAGAACCCCATCGAAGTAATGATCGATAGGCGCAAAGACTAGAAATTCCGCTTCGCGAACTTCTAATTTATTTTTTCCGTCTTTTGATAGACTACCGACAATATCGCCGGCAGTTGAGAGCTGGAGTCCAGTGCCATCACCGGACTCCGCCTTTGAAAATGAAGACAGAAAAACCATTCCTATTAAAACAACAAGAATTGGGTTTTTCATAAGTTTTCCTTTTTTCTTATTCGCTAAATTTAGCGGTACTTAAAACAGCGGCTGTGACCGTTGCTTTGTCTAAAACAAGTCCCCAATAGGTTCCTGTTCCCTGACCAAGGGCGTTCAAACCAGAATTCTCAGAGTTTACTCTCGCGGCTGCGGTAGTAAAGGAGGTTTCGGCTGAATCCCAAAGAAGAACATGAGCTGGGGATTCATCGTTGTGGACGTCTACTTGGTAAGTCAAAGCAGTCGAGGCGTCGACTCCAGTAAAACGGCTGGAAATATCGGTCGTCCCACCCGTCGTGATTAACGACGCATTGAGAGTGTTTCCAGAACGTGTGAATTTCACGCTCACGCCACTTGCTAATGCGACGGTTGAATTCGCAACCAGTGTCACTGACCCTGTATCTTGAAGTGTAAAGGTCACACGATAGCTATTTTTAGAACCTACTTGGCTGAGAGGCGCTTTAAAGACAAGACTTCCAGCTCCACTTAAATTGGTTGGAGTTGCAGAAAGCGTTCCTGCATTGACGACGACGTACTCCACACTATTGAACGTAGGAGACGTTGTGCTGCTGGATCCGCAAGCATTTAAAACGCAGAGAAGTCCGAGGACAGCGAGAGATTTTAGGGACGTTTGAATGGTTTTTTTAAACATAACTACTTTCTTAATTTAAATAACAATTTGTAAATAGGGATAAATCGCGATTCTGCTGAAGCGCAAACTTTATCGGGTCGAAGAAACTTTTTAAGATTAAACGAAATGAGGGGGCGACGTTTTCGGAGCCATTAGAAGAACAGACTCTTTCAAATCAATCAGCGGATTTTCAAAATTTAAAATCGAAGGCAATTCGGTATTCGGTAAAACAAAAGTGATTTGCACCGAAGCGAGGCTGTCTTTCCGGCGAACTCTCCACGCTTCCGTCACCGCACAGTGTTCGTGGTCTCCATCAATCGCCGCCTCTGAAAGAGTGGTATCTGCAATCTGCGTGACGGAAGAAGGTCCATGGTGCTTTTCGATGACCTCGCCCGGATGGAGAGGACAAACCGCATGATCGGCTTCAATCAAATGAACGGCTTCAACGCCTAAAGCGACGAGGTAAAACGCCAAAAAAGCGCCCACGAAATGCGTGTTCTTCAGAAGAAGCGATTTATTTTTTGTTTTCAATTTCATGAATCTTCGTTGCAGTGTTTACATTATGCACCGAGGTTTTCATAGTACCAAGAAATTAAAATTTCACATTGAGACAGGAAAACCTTGTCGACGAACGAAGTGTTTCAAGAAGATTCACGTTGAATTCCAATAGTCTAGCCTACCGAACCTTGGTATAAGTTCGTTCATGTTTGCAATACCCGGTTTTTTAGTTCTGACCGTCGTCATGGCGGGAGTCGTTTTTATTATCCATCAACGAAAAGGACTCGCTGCCGCTTTTTCCTCCGCGACTCTTTTGTCTATTTTCGGAGGACTTGCGGGTTTGATCTCAGTGGTTCAATCCGAACTGGCTTATAAAATCGTTTGGGCAGTCTGTGGAATGACTTCCCTTCTCTGTTTGGTGGGAAAAGGACTCTCCTTTAAAGGCAAAATATTTCAGAGTGGATTTTTTCAAGTCGCACTCGTCCTGACTTTAATGGTGTCAGGTTTGGGTTGGATTGAAACCCTCACGGGTTGCCTGGCTCGCTCGGGCCGAATCGCGCTTTATTCACCCGTGATTACGGTGATGAATAAAACAGGAGGCGAAGACTGGAGAGCGGCTCATATTACCGCGGACAGTAGTCGAATTCCCGATCCTTATCTCATGTGGCGACCTGTTCCCTGGGGAGTTTACACTTCTCAAGGCTTTAAGGGTCCTTTAGCGGAGACGCCAAAACCTGCAAAAACGTTTCGAATTTTCACTTACGGTGATTCGAATGTCGATGGACCGGACTACGGGGGATGGCCTATCGATTTGCAAGAATATTTTCATCAACGCGGAAACTCACAGATCCAAGTCATCAATGCGGGAGTGGCGGGGTATTCTTCTTTCCAGGGCTTGCGACGATTCAAGAGTGAAGTGGACATTTATACTCCAGACGTCGTTTTAGTCTCTTTTGGTTGGAACGATCTTCCGCTAACGACGGGAAAGCCGGATAAGGATTATCATTCTCCACCAGTCATTATCTCGTATATTTTGAAGGGGCTTTATCGTTTTCAATTTTACAGAGCAATGCAAGCGCTCGTTCCATCCCGCCCTGCCAGCACGGAAGCGACTCAAGTTCCGAGAGTGGACCCGACAGATTACCTTAATAATTTGAATGAATTTGTAGCAGAGGGAAAGAAACGAAACATTTTAGTTATCCTGATGACCCGCCCTCACCGAGATTCCGAAGAAGTATTAAAACAGAACCCAACTTGGCGGCGGAACGTCACGACCTATAATAAAGCGTTAAGAAGTCTTGCCATCGAAAGGCAGTGGCTTTTCTTCGACGCCGAAAATGAGATGTCGGATTCCAAATTTTATCTCGACGAGTGTCATTTCACCCGCGAAGGTTATCGTGATTTTTCAAAAAGAGTTGGCGCGTTCTTAGAGAGAAAAGGGCTTTTGCCAGCTAAGCTTTAGCGCGTTTCACTGGTCAAAACGGGAAGAGACGCTTGACTTGCAATATAAGAATCGTGGAGTTTGAGAGTAAACTCGGACCATAAGGTTTGGTAGCGTTGGCTTCTCTCGCTAATTCCGCTTTGTAAAACTTGCTTAGAAACTTCGTTACCCGATTGAAGATCGCTCTCTTCTGAAAGGAGCCCATAGACAACTTCCATATCAGGAGTGCTGATCTCTCTATCGAGGAGATTCATATTGGAAGTAATCAAAAGGGGAGCTTCTTCAGATTTGGCAAGTAAGTTCGCGGACTCGGCGACAGAGTCTAGTCCTGCGAGAATGAACTCGCCCATTTCAAATGTTTCACGGTGGGCTTGAATACATTCGGTAAGTTCATTGGTTTCGTCTGAGGTCTGATTCAGCGAGACGAAAAGCTCGCGGTTTTTCAGATACGACATAAAGATATTCCATCTTTCGTCGAAGGTTCCTAAACTGACTTCGTCAGACGAGACGAGATTTTTTTCAGACAGAATAAAACTGCAATAGACTTTCACCAATGGGATCGACTTTTTATGTTCGGCGGCAAAACTCACCGTCACAACCGACATAATCCAAACGCAGATTAAAAATAAAAATGCTCTCATAATGATTTCCTGTCTGGTCTCTCTACCAAACAGAGCATCCTATAGCGATCTTCGTGCCAAAGTTTCCAGGCTTCAAAGCGTAGACCTTCGGTCTTCAAATGGACGAAACTGGCTTTTTAAGTGACGTTTTTTGGCGCCTTGCCAAGAAATAAGGCAAAAGTTGTCGGAGGTCAGATTCCCTCTGAAGGTACGAAAACCAGGCGTCGATATGAGAAGACGTCTGCTTTTCCGATTGAGAGCAAACAACCACCGGAATGTTTTTATCTAACTTTTTAATACTTTCGGAAAGTTGTAAACAAGAACCCTCGGCATAACTGGAATCTAGGATCACTAAGTGAACGATGTGATCTGTCAGATAGCTCAGCGTTTCTTTTAAAGATGACTGTTCAATAATTTCAAAATTGCAACCGGATAAAGCAGGAAGATGTTTTTCTAAAAACGGGAGATGCTTCTTTCGATGATTTTCATTTTCGCTCGAAAACACCACCTTTATCGTCGATTGATGAAAAATACTTTCTTCACTTTGCTCTTTCTCAAAAGAACTTGGGTTTGAGGACTGGACTCGGTCATGCAACTCCGCCCAGAGATTCCAGAGCCTTTGAAAAATCAGATGGAACGTGGAAAGCCCACCGATTCCAAATAATACGAGGAGCGATTTTTGAAAAAATGAAAACCCTACCGAGAACTCAGATAAAAAAACGCAAAGACTGATGAGTGAAACCCCCATCGTCACGCAGTGAAAAAAGAAGAGCTGTCGCGCTTTCTTCCTCGCTGTTTCTTCCCAGTCTTTTGGCATCGATAGATTCATATTTCTCCAGCAGACTCAGCTGCAGAAGAGTAGAATGCAATTTCACGACCAAAAATCTTATCTTCGGAAGAGCTTAAATGGGTTTCTCGGTTTTAGAAGACTGCGGGTGACGATGGGTAACGCGAGTTTCATCAATGAAAGTGAGGGATCTAAGTTTTTGGCCACCCCTTCGATCACTAAGCACGAACGAATGAGAATCGTAAACCGGTTGGGGACGTAAATCCCATGCGCGCGGGCCGCACTTAAAAGGTCGGTCACGACTTCGTCCATCCTAACGGATGCCGTGCCTGATTTTTTGACACTTTCAATGATTTTGGAAACTTCACCGTCAAAACCGTCGAAATCAGATTTTGAATTCGTCTCACCCATTTCGAATAGGGCTTTCGAGAGCGCCCGTCGGTCTCTTTTCAAAAGCGCGAAAAGTAATTTAAGAAAGTGTTTGCGATCCGCTTCACTTAAGTGCCCCACAAGTCCCATATCGATGAATCCGACTTTTCCGGTTTCTTCGATAAAGAATATATTTCCCGCATGGGGATCCCCATGAAAAAATCCATGTTCAAAAATCTGCTCTAAAACGGCCGAAAGGCTCGCAACCGCAGCCCGTTTCGCCTGTTTTGAATCCTTCTGAATCTCCGTCATTTTCTTCCCCTGCATTGGAGCGAGCACGATCACTTTTTCAGTCGTGAGATCGGGGTAAAACGAAGGGAATAGAACATTCGAAGCAGAAAAAACTTTTTTGTAATTTTTTTGAAATCGCTCGATGTTTTTCGCTTCTTCTTTGTAATCGATTTCTCTTAACGTCGCGTCTCTAAAATCGACAAAAGCTTCTTTCATCATCAACTTCGGAAAAAAAGCATTTAGAGAATTGACTAAGCCTTCTAAAATCAAAAGATCCGTTTTGACGGTGTCGCCCGTATGAGGTTTTTGAACTTTAACGATTACTTTTGCGCCATTTTTGAGTTGGGCTTCGTGGGTTTGGCTCAAACTCGCTGAACCCAGGCTTTTGCGATTAATGACAAGAAATGATTCTTGGTACTTTTTCTTTCCTAACTCTTTTTTCAGAATTTTTTCGATCTTGCTAAACGGCAAGCTCGGAACTTTATCGAATAGGATTCTCAACTCCTCGGCGACTTCATTTCCCACTAAATCAGGCCGCGTCGCTAAGACTTGTCCTAGTTTAATAAAGGTAGGACCCAGCTGAATCAACGTCTGACAAAGGGATTGTCCGAAGGTTTTGTCGAGCGGAACAGGCGCACGTCCTTTGCGACCTGCAAACGAAATCCCCCGTTTGCCCATTTCAAACCCTAAATCCGTCAACGTGCCAAAAAGTCCGTAGCGGTAAAACACATATGAAATCTTTTGCAGGCGTGACGCGATGTAGAAGCCATTTTGTATGGAGGAAAACACTTTCACACTTCCCTTATCGCCTTAAATAGATCCAATGTTAAGGAAGAACCAGCAATGCCACTTTGCGTTTAGAGGAGAGGCCCTATAAACTAGAAGAATGACACATCAAATTTTGATGGCTGACGCCTCGATGGGATTTTTTCAACTCCTTTCCCAAATGGACGCCGAAAAGATCAAAGCCCTTGCCGCTAATAATCTTTCACTGACTTTACTCCTGTGTTTTGTTTCGGGAATTCTCACGAGTCTTACTCCTTGCATTTACCCGATGATTCCGATCACCATCAATATTTTTGGACGCGCCTCTCAGACTCAAAAACCGTCGAAAGGTAAATTTAACGCGTACACTTTCAAGCTCAGTGCGATCTACGTCTCGGGAATGTGTTTTACTTATTCGGTGATGGGACTGCTCGCGGGTCTGACAGGCTCACTTTTTGGAAAAATTCTCCAAAGCCCTTGGATGCTTTTATTTTTGGCGCTGCTTTTTTTAACCCTTTCCTTGAGTCAGTTAGGATTTTTTAAGCTCCAACTTCCCTCAGGACTCCAAACAAAGTTATCGTCGAAAGGCGGCACTCAAAGTGGTTTTGGAATTTTCATCATGGGGTTATTCTCGGGACTCATCGTCAGCCCTTGTGTGGGCCCCGTGATTGCAGGAATTCTCGCTTTCGTTTTTGATACGTCCGATGCCCTCAAAGGCCTTCTGTATTTTTTCAGTTTTTCGCTCGGCCTTGGAATGTTGTTTTTAATCATCGGAGCGTTTTCAGGCGCCATTGCGGCACTTCCTCGCTCCGGCCAATGGATGAATCGAGTCAACCGTATCCTTGCTTCCCTCATGCTCATCGCCTCGGGTTACTACGGTGTTCTTTTCGCAAAACAAATTGGAATCCTGGGCGCACCATCGGACGCACCGTCTGGCGTCCATTCTAAAATTGCCTGGATCTCAGACGAAAAAGCCGCCTATGAGAAATCTCAACAAAAGAACCTGCCCATCTTTGTCGATTTTTCTGCCGTCTGGTGCGAGGCGTGTCACGTCATTGATCGAACTCTTTTTACCGATCCCGAAATTGAAAAAATCATTGAAAACGATTTTATCCCTTTGAGATTCGACGTTTCTACGCAAGATGACAAGAACGAAGCAATCCTGAAAAAGTACGGGGTCTTAAGCCTTCCGACTTTGGTATTCGTAAGCGCGTCGGGAAATATCGCAGAATCTCCACGAATTCATGGCGTCATCCCAAAAGCTGAGATGATCAAAATACTTAAGTCTTTCACCAAAGCATCACCCTAGCGAAAACTCAGCTAAGCCCTCAACTTTTTTTGGAATTTTTCCGATCTGTATAGCGGGTTAGTCTATACAATGGATCAGAAACAAGAACATTTTTTCCCGATTTTTGCGGTCATCGCTTTTGCTTCGCTCGTGACGTTAGGTCTATGGTGGAGTCAAACACCTGCGACGCGAAAAACCGATTCGATTGCTCCTACGCAAACCCATATTTTTTCGAAAAAATTTCCCAATCACGATAAATTTATTTCCGAAGTTTCGCTTCTAAAATCTCAAGGCAAACTGACTTCAGAGAATGAAGCAAAAATTCTCAGTGCCATCGCAAAAACAAGCCCCATTCTCTCAGTTCCTCCTTCCCTTCTGTACTGCTTGCTCTTTCAAGAGAGCCGACTGGACCATCTCCTCGGATTAGACGAAAACAGCGGAGCCTTGGGTCTCGGACAATTTTCGTACTACAGCTTTTTTGAAATCAATCACGAACTGACAAACTTTTCTCCGAAGAGTTTAACCGCTCTCGAAAAAGTCTTAGGTTATGATGCGAGACCCATTCTCGCCAACTCCGAAAAAATCGAAAGCGCTTCGAGTTACTTCAATATTCCGACAGCTGTAGTGGCTTCCGCGATTTATCTGAATAATCGTTTCAACCAACTTTCTCACTTAATTGAGAAGAGACAACTCCCATACGACACAAACCTCGTCTGGATTCTTTCGGCCATGGCGTACAACAAAGGAACCCGCAGCATTCTCTCGCTTTGGAACCAAGCGGAAGAAAAGCATGGAAAAGCTGGACTAGAAAGTTTTCTCTCTCAACCTAAATTTTTTATCGCGTCACTTTCAGATGAATCACTTCTCAC
>CALCZU010000079.1 GCA_937903155.1 uncultured Bdellovibrionales bacterium | reverse complement strand
CGATAGAAGTGGGAAGGAATTCCTATTAAATGAGGCTAAAAATCCGCATACCGCTTAAGTATAAATTCTTAGGCGTACTTTTGCTCATTACCTGTAGTGGCCTCGGCACGTTCTTAACTTTCACGCGTAGCAATTTCACCAAAGACAAAAAAAACTTCCTGAGAGAAATGAATCTTTTGAACTCTCAGGTGATGCAATCCGAACTTCGCTCACTCCTTAAAGTTCGCATTGAAGAAATTGGTTTATTCTGCCAACGACTTATTCAAAAGCCTCAAGACAGTTTGAATGATCTTTCTTCGACCAACGATTTACTTTTGGGATTTTCCAATAGAATTCCGGACGAAATTCTATCAGTAACATTTTATAAAATCACTCATCCACTTGGCAAACTCGAACTCTTAAAAAAATGGGACAATGCCGTTTTGAAAAAAACGTTGGGACTTCCCGAAGGGTTTCGTGAAAGTGTCGAAAAGCTTCTTCCCCTTCCCTCAATCGCTGAATTGAAACCTAACTTTGAAGTAGCCGTCTTAAACCGGTCGGTATCCGCCCCGGTCAGCACTCCGATTCTGACATTGCTATTCCCAAATTCTAGTGGGGGTTCTGAATCGCTTAAAGACGTGATCATCGTTGTCGATGTCCTTCAGAAATTTTTAGTTGCTGAATTTGAAAAGCGTTCCCAAATCTCGGAAGCTTTTCTGGTGTCGGCAAACGGAAAACTGATTTCACATCCCGATCCGGCTTTTCTGGCAGAAAACGCTGGTAAAGATTTCGCTCATCCTGCGATTGACCAGCTAAAAAATTCCGCGAGTAATGAGAAGAAAGAATCCGAAGCACGTTCAGTCTCCGAAGCAAAGATCAAAAACGAAAATTATTACATCGCGCTTGCCGAAGCAGGTGTGGGAGATATGTATGCAATTACTCAAGTGAGAGAAAGCCAAGCACTCAGAGCTCTCAACGAATTGAATCGCACTACCCTTCTCATTGGAGCCCTCGTCCTCACTTTTTCGGTTATTTTCAGTATTCTTTTCGCGGGAAGTCTGACTTCCAATATTCAAAAGCTAAGACTTGCCGCTGAGCAAATCGGCGCCGGGAACCTCGAAGTAAAACTCGATATTCGTTCAAACGACGAAGTAGAAAACGTGGCAGAAAGTTTTCAATGGATGACCCAACGTCTCGGAGAACTGATCAAAGAGTCTGCGGAAAAAGCGCGAATGGAAGAAGAACTTGAGACCGCAAGGCTCGTACAATCCACCGTGCTTGCAACTCCCATTATCAAATCTGAAGCTTTAGAAATCGTGCCTCACTATCTTGCGGCCACCGAATGCGGGGGAGATTTCTGGGACGCGTACGTTCACAATAATAAGCTTACCATTCTTATTGGAGATGCTACCGGCCACGGAGCTCCTGCGGCGATCGTGACTGCCGTAGCAAAAAGCTGCCTTTACACTTTAAATTCTGTCTATTCAAAAACGGTCCTCACCCCTGAACAGTTTTTATCTAGCTTAAATCGAATTATTCTCGCAGCCTGTAAAGGCCGCCTGTTGATGACAATGTGTCTGGTTCAAATCGACCTCAGAACCGGAGAAATTCAAATTGCGAACGCAGGACATGAATCGCCTTTGCTTCTGCGAGCAACAAACGTTCAAGGCGGAAAGAAAGCAAAATCAGAGGTTCTTTTTTCAAGAGGAGAACGACTAGGTTTTAGTCTCGACACACGTTACACCACTTTAAAAGAGCAGCTTTCCCCTGGAGATGCGCTACTGATCTATACCGACGGGATTTCGGAAGCACATGATGCTTCCGGAAAAGAGTTCGGCGAAAGAGCTTTGAAAAAAGCATTTGCCGGAAGTGGGATGAGAGAGTTGTCACAGATGCGTGACGATCTGGTTATCAGTCTGAAAGAGCATGTCAAAGATGCCCCTCAAGACGATGACATCACTTTCGTTTTATTAAAGTGGAAACACCCTATCGAGAGCACAACGAATAAAACTCAAGAGATCAAAGAAAACCGAGATATCGCGGCGTCGATGCAATCGGATAGAGACAAAAAAGATTCGGATAAAAAGGCAGCATGAAAAACGGACAAAAAGCTTTGGCGCCCGAGAGCGCACACGAAGAAAGACTGATTTGCGGTCTCTTTTCCCGTAAGCACGGCGCCCAGTTTATTTTGTCCGGGATTGCTCACGTCCACTCCACTCACTTTGGGAAGAAAGACAGTTGCGTTCAAGCGACTAAATCGGCTTTGAATACAGACCATCTTCCAGAGTATGTTTGGGAAAAACACAATAAAATTTTCACCCTTACCCTAAAAGACAGCCTCAGTCGGTCTGAAGTGATTCAAAAAGTTTTAAACCACCCTGAAGCGATAGGAAAAAAGAGGATGGAAGAGAGAGTTTCTTTGGTCTTGGAAGAGCTCTTAAGCAACGGTTTTTATCATGCTTACTCCAACAGAACGGGAAAAAATAAATACCAACGCACGAAAGCAGCTCACTTAACCGATAAAGAAGCACTTTCTTTAAGATTTGCTTTCACAGAAGACGGAATTTTTATCGAAGTAACTGACCAAGGCGGGAAACTCACATTCGATGAAGTCGCGTCTGCTCTCTCTCGTTGTTACGACCGGGGTGGAAAACAGATTGAAGACAAAGAGAGCGGAGCCGGCCTAGGAACGTACCTCGTTCTTGAAGCGGTATCCCATTTAAAAATCGTGGTCACCGCTGGCGTATCCACCGTCGTTTCTTGCTGGATTTCAGACCGCATGGCTTCGAACCATGCTGATAGTTTTTCATTCAACTTCTTTCAAAAGAGTAAAATATGATACCCTCTGACAAATTCAAATTCGAAGTCATCGATCAAGGTTCCACGAAAAAGCTTTTGCTAAAAGGCGTTATTGACGAGGATTCAACGTTTGAAAGTATTTTGAAGTTGTCCTCTCCGCTGGTCTTAAATTTCAAAGACATTACCAGCATCAACTCATGCGGAATCCGCAGCTGGGTTAATTTTTTGAAAGATTTAGGCGAAACAAAAGTGGTCTATGAAGAATGCCCGCCACTCATTGTCCGACAGCTGAATATGGTGCCAAGCTTCGCGGGAACTGCAACCATATCATCCGTCTATGTTTCGTATGTATGCGATAACTGCGAGGCAGAAAAAAAGATACTCGTAGACGCCGACAAATTTCGAACAAAGCAGTCCCTTCAGATTGCAGAATCATTCCCTTGTGAGTCCTGTAAGGAAGGAGAGATGGAGCTTGACAGTCACCCGAAACAATATTTCGCCTTCGTCAAATAAAGAACTCGACGCGGAACAGGCGAAGCTCCAGATGCAGGTCTGGCTCAAAAAGAATCACTCGATGCTCGAAGTGTTTCTCGATGCCTATTGTATTGTGGACGTCTCTAATCAAGTGATTGAATTCAATACTGCCTTCGAAGAAATGTGCGGGGAATCCTATCGAAAAATTAAAAAGATCGGCGATTTTTGTAATCTCATCAAAACTGAACTCTGTCCTCATCAATGTCCCGCAAAGCAAATCATGGTTTCCCAACATTCTTTGCGAATTGATGAGATCAAAGGAATTTCAAAAGCGTACCCCACGATCGCGATGATTATGGGCGGAATTCCGATACTTTCCGAAGATGGATTTGTTCTCGGCGCCCTCATCACAATTCGAAACGTTTCGGCCGAGAGCGAACTGCAAAAAAAGTACGACGAGAAGAAAAAAGATTCTGTAACGGACGGGCTGACGCGTCTCTACAATAAAGTTTATACCGAGACTATTTTTTCTAAAATGTTAAAAGCTTCGCTTCGAGACAAAATGCCTCTCTCCATTGCGATGTGCGATATCGATCATTTCAAGCAGGTGAACGACAAGTTCGGACATCAAGCAGGGGATTACGTCTTGGCACTGGTCGCGCAAATGTTTAAAGGTCAGTCTCGCGAAACGGACATCATTGGACGTTTCGGGGGCGAAGAATTCATGGCCGTTTTATACAATACGGATCAAACAGGCGCTAAAATTTTCTGTGAGCGTTTTAGACGAAGAGTGGAGTCATCCGAGGTGAGTTTTGATGGACGACCCATTCCAGTAACTGTGAGTTTAGGCACTGCGAGTAGTCGAACGATTTGGACGCCCAACACCGACGTGGATTTCCTCTCTAAGGAACTGATTACCAACGCAGACACAGCGCTTTACCTCGCCAAAGCCAATGGCAGAAACCGCACGTGGCAATTTGAAGATATCCCAAAGAAAAAAGCGGCGTAGACCACCCTCCGCTTTCATTCTCATCACATCTAATTCCGACGAATTTTTATTTTTGGGAAAGTATTTTATAAACGCCTGTGCCACAAACGGAGCAACTGCCCTTCATTGCAGGTCGGCCATTTTTCATTTTTACTTCTTGGCAATCTTTCATCGTAGTTTTTTGACGGCACTTCACACAATAAGCTGTTTCGTCTGCCATGTAATCTCCTTATAAGGGCTTAACTTTTAAAAAAGGATATCACAACGCAACGGAGCTTGCGACTGAGCACAAAAAAAATCTTTATTGCACTACGTCATTACAGGCCCTTGCAAGGAGATCCCTTAGAAAACTTCTTTCGGCAGTTCTGCCGCAATTTCTACGGCTTGAGCAAGATTTTTATCTTCGGTTGAATTGCTGTCGACTTCCGCGTTCTCGGGAACTTGGGTCCGAATCTGTTGGATAATTTGCGACCAATGACTTTCTGAATTTTTAATTTCGGAAAGACTCGTAGAATCCAGCAGTGGGGCGATATCTGAAATTCCTTTCATGTGCATTTCAGCTGATTTAGGAGACAACGCGATATGGGTCGACACGCCTCCGTTCGCGGGGCTATGTCCCATCGGCGTGTAAAAAACACTTGTGGTCAGCTTCACGACTCCGTTGCCCGATCCATTGACGACGCCAACGTTGAAGACTTGGTCTTGAAGTTGGAAAAGTTTCTGAACGCTGCCTTTTCCGTAAGTGCTTTTTGAACCTACGAGAAGTGCGCGTTGATGATCTTTTAAGGCACCCGCTAAAACTTCGCCCGCACTGGCCGTTTCCTCATCGACGAGAATCACCAATGGACCATTGTACAGATTTTGAAAAGAATTATCTCTAAGCACTCGGGTTTGGTTATTTTCCATGACACCGACTACCGGTTTATTCCCGATAAACATTCCCGCCATCGAAACCGCTTCCTCTAAAAACCCTCCCGGATTGCCACGAAGATCTAAAACAATCGATTCGGGTCGTGTGTCTTTATCAAGAATGTTTTCTAAGACACTTCTTAAATCTTCGCTGCTGCTTCTTTCGACATTATTCTGAGACATTCCGCCTTTGCCATAGAAACTGGGGATTCCAACTACTGCGATATTCGATCCTTTTTTGGATGCAAGAATCTTGTGCGTAATCTTTGAATCTTCAAGCGCGAATCGCTCGCGGCGGACACTGATCATTTCAGCCGACTTTTTTCCCGACTTTTCAATCGTAAGTCGAACGAGTGTTCCTTCATCCCCTTTTAAGAGCTGCTTGGATTTATTCATGCTGAGGTGAGCGATATTGACGCCATCAATCGCGGTGATTAAATCTCCAAGTTCAATTCGCTTCGAGCGTGCGGCCGGGGAATCCTGAACCACTTTATCGATTAAAAGTCCTTGAGGAACCTTTTGCACCCGGATTCCGACTCCGCTCGTACCACCTGACAAATCCACGTAAAAATCTTCGAATTCAGAAGGCGAAAAATAAGTCGAATACGAATCAAATGCCCCTAACACTGCCTTCGCTAGTAATTGGCGTGAGTCCACTTTTTCCTCAAACAAGGTCTGCTCGAGAGCGTCTCTCACGTAATCCATCTTCTGGTTTTGGTATTGTTCTAAAAGCGGTTTTGAACCGTTATAGAGAATGACGCCCACGAAATCCTGAACTCGCGTTTTCCAATCATTTTCATTCACGGCGAAACCCGGATATTTTTTAAACGGCCGCTCTTCACGAATTTTTTTGGGGAATCGATAAAGGGCGATATACGATCTGAGAAACAAACTATGGTTCATCTCACTCAAAAAGCGCAATTTTGCTTTCGAGTAATGAACCGACGCCCACTGGTCGAAAAAACTACAGTCCGCATTTTTAACAACTTCATGCCATTGCTTGGCACCGTCTTTTTGAAATTGAAAAACTTCAGAAGACTGAATCAAAACTTTATAGGGATCTAATCGCTCGAGATAAGCTCGGGTCAGTCCTTTACTAAACTCGTCCGAACTCAAATCGATTTTTTTAGGACCGCCATATTGATTGAATGACCACTTGGCGATTTTAATAATTTCTTTGCAGCTTAAAGGCCCTACCGTTACCGATTGTGTCGTTCCGATAGATAAAGAAGGTATGGAATACCGTAAGAAACCCAAAGAAAGCGTAAACAGACCGATTATGAAAAGACGTTTTTGCATCAAGTCCCCGACCCCTTTTTAACTTAATTTTTGTGGCTGTGTGTATTCTTAAAGAGTGCCGCAGTGTAACAAATCTGACGCGAAGTTGCATTACCTTTTTACATACTTAGCCGGCACGCAGCGCAAAATTGTCATCTATTCATACACAATTTCAAAACTCTATTTAACTGAAATCATTGATCTTCCGATAAGCTTATAGAAAAAGTGTACAAACAGTATACGGGTTTTGAACTGTAAATTCAAACACTTACACCATGACGCACTTTGACTAAATTCACTGGAATTGCTAAACTGATTGAAGTGGATCGTTACTTCTAACTTTAACTTCAATTCATGTTTCAACATGAAGGAGCCAACGATGATTAAGCAATTCCTTAAAGAAGAACAAGGACAATCTACGGTCGAATATCTTTTGATTATCATGGTAGTGGTGGTCGCCATCTCTGCTATGGGGCCAAAATTAAAAGATCTCGTCGCTAAACTGACAGACCAAGTATTTGGAAACGTCGGGAAATCCGTAGATGGTTTGATGAAAGGCGCAGTCAAATAAGAAAGCGATCAATTGGATCAACCGACTAAAATGCCCCTTCCTAAAAAGAAGGGGAGCTTAGGCCAATCCACCGTAGAGTACATCTTGGTGTTGGCATTTGGTGCGATCTTCTCGATCCAGGTTGTGAAATTCTTCAATGACGTTTTCAAAGACGGCTTGAAGGAACTGGAAACGGAAGTTCAAGCCGAGGTTGAGACTGGAAGCGGTTTTGGGGGGTAACACCCCCTTTCGTTTCAACAGACTGAGAGTTTGCACTCCTCGACGTCTGCAGTCAGCGTCTTAAAGTCCCTCGTCACTTGTTCAAACTTAAAGGAGATCCATGTCTCTAGGTTTGGAAACAGTGTTGTGGGTATTACTGGTCATCTCTACGGTGACTGATCTGCTTTCGGGCAAGATCTATAACCTCATCACCTTTCCGGCGCTTGCGCTCGGAATTCTCGTACAAGTTTGGGTGGGTGGAATCACGATTCTCCCTTCTGTTCTCTTGGCGATTGGAATCGCCTTTGCCCTCTTTTTTCCTCTCTATTTTTTCAAAGTCCTCGCAGCTGGCGACGTCAAACTTCTCATGGCGGTTGCGGCATGGTCTGACTCTTCTCAAATTTTAAAGCTGGCACTTGTCAGTATTTTTATCGGGGGAACGGTAGGGCTCATCATTCTCGTTACAAAAAAAGGGGTCAAAGAATCGGTGAGTGGAATGTTCACGTCCCAAACCCGTATCGCTTTTGCGCCTGCATTTCTGTGCGCAATGATGGTGATCAAAATCATGGAAATCAACGGATGGCAGATATTTTGAAAAATAACGAAAGCGGCCAAACGCTAGTTGAGTACTTATTGCTCATCGCTGCGTCTGCGATCACGGCCTATCTCATTGTTTCTCGTGGGCCGTTGCCAGAATTCACCATGAAGATGCTTCAAAGTTTAAAGGGCGCCATCACGAGTATCTTAAGAACAGGCGAAATCGAAAATACGGGAGACTTTAGCGATAAGCGACATCCCTCAAGCAAAGAAAGATTAAAGGCAGTTCACGAATAATGAAAAAGAAACTTAAAAATCAGAGCGGACAAGCAGCCGTCGAGTTCATCATCGTGAGCGTCGTCGTGTTTTTTTTCCTGTTCTTTTATTTAAGTCTTTGCATGGCGATGGTTTTGAGTGAGTACGTCGAATACGCAACGTTTATGACGGCTCGAACTTATAAATCCGCTTACACCAATGAAGCGAGCCAAGAGAGATGGGCGCGACAAGTATTTAACAGTTATTTCTATGTAAACGGTCGAGTCGGTGAACCCAAAATTCCCGAGACGCTACTCAGCGGAATGGACTTAAGTTTTGACAGAGGAGGCCCTCGCCAAAGTTCCAAAACAGCTGGAGTCAGAGTCTCTTACCAAGTTCCATTTTTCTACATTCCCCCTTTATTTCTACCTCCGCCTCCCGGAGGCAATACTGCTGGGTCAAACAAACTCACCCTTACAACAGAATCGTACTTGGGAAGAGAACCTACGCTTGAAGAAGTGAAAGCGGATTTCGGAAAACTCGTCGAAGATAAAAAACTCGATATCGAATCGAATTCGACCCTCATTTTACAGATGGATGACAATGGAAATTAAACTTAAAATAATAAAAAGCCGCAATCAGGGACAAGCGACGATTGAACTTGCCCTCAGTCTTCCCTTTTTAATTTGGCTTGCTTACTACACCTTGAATGCATTCTACGCGATGCACACGGGACACGTTGCCCAGCAATATGCTGCCATGAATTTAAATGAACGTATCAATCACCGTTCGAAAATGGTGGCCGACGATTTTGCGAATAAAGCGGTCACTAAAGATTACCTCGCTGTGCGCTATACCGACGGAGAAAACAACGCTCCCGTCCGAAAAATTGTCTCTGGAAGAATCGAAGTCAAAACCAAAGTAGGAATTTGTAAAGAACCGGAGTGTAAATAAATGGATAAAAAACAGGCCATACTGATAGCGGCAGTTTGCGCTGGGATTTCCATGTTGCTCGTCTCCTTTTACGTCACGAAAAAACGGCAAGAGATGACGAGCGAATTCGGAGAAGAGATTTTAGTCGTCTCTGCCAAGAGCTACATCAAAGAATATGAAATCATTCGCAATGAACAATTAGAAGTCGTTTCCACGTTTACAAAATTTCAACAACCTCAAACAATCAAAGCCATTAAAGACGATGATACGAGCCGCCGCGATGCGATTACCCAAGTTCTTGGAAAAGCGAGTTTCGTTCCCATTTACCCGGGTGAGCAGATTACTTTGACAAAACTCATTCACCAAGACGGAAGACCTATCTTAGATAGACAAGTCGAGCGAAAAATGAGAGCCGTCACGGTGGAAATTTCCCCGCAAACGGGTGTGGGAAAACTCATTCGCCCCGGCAATCACGTCGATATTTTAGCGACCGTCAATTACAGTCGCGACGAACAATTGCAATACGAAGTAAAAACTGTTTTCCAAAATGTTCTTGTCCTTGCGACCGGAAAAACGGTGCAAAATGCAGTTCCCGGACGCTTTGACAGAGATATCTTAACAACACTCGAAAGAAACTTTGAAAAACAAAGCCGTAAAGATCTCTTCACGACAAGCCTGGATACTAGTTCCACGAGTCGTTTAGATGACAACTACACTACGATTACCGTCCAACTCAGTCCTGAAGACGCTGAAAAACTCATTTTCCTTCAAACAACGATTGGCGACAACCGCCTCAACTTCACGCTTCGTAATAACGGAGATCAAGAAGTCGCGCGATTGGATACCACAATTTTAGACAACGTACTCGGACCTGACAGTATTTACGGAAGAAGTAAAATTCGAACCGACCCCCCTCCTCCTTCTAAACCCAAATTTTATGATGTGAACGGGAGCCAAGCTAAACCAGTTTACTAGGAAATTATTATGAGAGAACAAAGAGCATTTCTAATATCCATTTCAATCTCACTCGTCGCAATGTATCTCGTGTACCAATACGTCAAAGGTCAAGATGACGCTTTGGTAAAAGCCTACGGCACAAAATACAACATCACCGTCGCCAAAAGAGACATTCTCCAATACGAAACGATTCGTCCTACCGATATCGAACTCTTAAGCGTTCCCGCAGAAGTGGTCGAAGGAAAACTGGGATTTATTTATTCTCTCGAAGAAGTCGTCGAATCGGTTGCTGCGATCCCAATCTCCAAAGGAGAGTTCATTCTCGACAACAAAATTATCTCGAAAAATATTTACTCAGGGCTTGAAAAACAAATTTCGAAAGAAAGACGAGCGATCAGTATCCCCGTCAATATGCGAAGTGCGATGGGTTATCATTTAAAACCCGGCAATCGCGTCGACCTTGCGGCCCACTTCGAATACAAAAGTGGCGTCGCAAATTCTTCCGAAGTAAAAGTTTTCCTGCAGGACCTTTTGGTCTTGGCCTCGGGTCGAACGATTCAAACAACGGCACCTAAAGCCGTCGATCAGCAAATCGTCAAAGAAGTTTCGAGTGTTGCGATTCCGGACGTCGGACTTCCAACCGAAAATGAAGTTCGTGAAGCGATGAACTATGCGAAGACCGACTCCACTTATCAAACGATCACTCTTGAAGTCACGCCTCAACAAGCTCAGATCATCACTTACGTTTTAGCGGTCTACCGAGAATCCATGACATTACTCTTAAGACACTCAGACGACCGTCAAATGGAACAAACTCCTACGACCAATCTTTATAGTGTCATGGGGCCTGAATCTTATCTCGTTAAAGGCGGCCGACAGGCTCCGATGAAAGCTTTTCCGAAGGTGAAATTTTACGACTACTTGGGTGAAGAAAAGCAGGGGGTAATTGAACGATGAAATCCTTAAAATTATTTTTAATGATGTTACTGATAGTGACTTTCGCAATGCCGACTTTTTCCGCGGATGACGATGAAAAAGAAAAAGGCGACGAGAAATCTGACTCTGCAAAGGTCAAAACCATCCATGGAGAGCAGAGAAATCTGACTCTTTCCGTCGGGATCGCACGAGAGCTCGAATTTCCTTTTAATTATGGTTCTATCCGGATCGGGGACAATGGACTTTTTGAGTTTATTCGCATCAAAGAAGGCGACCATTACCGAAGACTTCGAATGGTTCCCAAAAATTCGGGCGTGACCGATATGACGATTCACGACGAAAATGATGTTCCACGAATTACCTACATGGTCCGAGTGACCCGAGAAGATGTCGGGCAGTTGACCTCTCAACTGGAAGACCTCCTAGGAGATATCGAAGGTCTTAAAATTAAGCCAGTCGGAGGAACGCTTGTTCTAGATGGCGATATTATCCTGCCGAAAGACATGCTTCGTATCAACCGCGTGGTCGATGCTTTAAAAGATCGGGACCCTAAAAAGAAAGAAATCCCTATCCGAAATCTTGCAACGATTTCAAAAGTCACGATGAATGTAATTTCTGAACGAATTGAGAGAGAAATTGGATCGCCTGAAATCACGGTTAAGGTAATCAATAATAATCTCTTTATGGAAGGAACCGCCGAAAGTAATTTTGAAGCCGATCGCGCGGTGGAAATTGCAAAGACTTATCTTCCAGAATGGATCGTCCAGAAAACAAAAGGGGACGGCGTCGAATTAAAGCCTAAAAAAGACGGAGGCGAAGCGGGCGTTCCTTCTATCGTCGATCTTTTAAGAGTTCGACCTGGACAAGCCCCTCCACCCTCGCAAGATGTGCTTGTGACCATCAACTATGTCGAATTGAAAAACGAATACAATAAAAGTTTTAACTTCGAATGGAAACCTCTAGCAGGCGATAATAGTACTCTGGGATACAGCAGTGCCTTGGGCGAATTCAGCTCGAATATCGTCGCAACGATTAGCGGACTCTTTCCGAAGCTGCAAACGGCCGCCGATCACGGACACGCAAGAATTCTGAAACAACAACAGCTCGTTGTGAAAGACAACTCGCAGAACCCGGCAAGTATCGACAGTTCGATTGATATTTATTCGAAGATCACGAATGAAAAAGGAGAATCCAGTCTTCAGCCGATTCAAGTGCAAAACTCAATGAAGGTGAAGGCGGCAACGCTACCCGGTTCAGATGCGATTAATCTCGGCATCCAACTTTCATTTAACTCGTTGCTAGGACTTCAACAAGGTTCGCCAACAGTTGCTCGAAACTCGCTTCAAACTGAGATCAATGTGAAAAACGGAGACTCAGCGGCAATCGGCGGTTACGCGATCGACGACGCCATCTCGGGATTCAATCGAGATCCTGCGAGTCGTTCGGGCGGTGGCGGAGGAGCTGGAAATCAATCGCCCGTTTTCAATTTAAGTCGTTCGAAAAGCTACCGTCATGACAAACAACAATACGTGATTTTCGTGACACCTGAAATTTTGAGAACAGCAAGTTCAGGAACCGAAGGAATGACACGTAAATTCCGACTGAATTCTGGGGAGAGATAATCGTGGCACAATCTTACGTTATTGCAGTCGTTGGAGGTAAAGGAGGCGTGGGTAAATCTACGTTTGCCGTGAACTACGCCATCGCGACAGCTATCGACACGAAAGCCAAAGTCGCTCTCGTCGATCTCGATCCTAAAGCTTGCGGTGATATCAGTATGCTTCTGGGAACGCGTCCCAAACGCACTCTGATGGAGCTGGGAAGTCATGAAGGAAAAATCGATGCAAACGGAATCTTAAGTTATTTGGCTCCCCACGCATCGGGAATCGGTTTTATCCCAAGTGTTCTTGATCCAGAGCAAGTAGCAACTCTCGATCCCAATCACGTTGCCAAAGGTCTCCAACATTTGATGAGCGTTTTCAATTTTATTATCGTGGATCTGGGTTCAGATCTCGATGGCCCTGGAGTTAAGGCACTCGAAAGCTCCTCTCTAATTTACGTGGTGACTCAACCCGAACTTCTAATTCTTCACCACACCCGCAGAGTGGTAGAAAAAATTCAAAACATGCTTTTTCCGTCGGAAATGCTGAAAGTCGTCGTGAATCGTTTCAGCCCCAACAAAGGGATTTCGAGTCAGATGATCCAGAACAACTTAAAAAAGCCTGTTCTCGGTGTCATTCCCGAAGATGAAAATACCACTGTCATCTCGATGACCAAAGCGACTCCATTTGTCATGACCGCAAAGAATGCGGAAATCACCAAAGCTTATTTCATGTTGACCCGTACGGTTCAACAGCAACAGATTTTAGAAAAACTTTCCCAACTAAAAAAACCTTCTGACGCGCTCGCAAAGATGAACGCCGGCAAAACCGCCGCAAAACCTGGCGCGCCCGGGGCTGCCGAAAAAGCGCCCTCGCAAGTGGTTTTTGACCGCGCGAATATGAAGGGTGAAAAGCCGACCGACGAATGGTCTGCTTTGAAACTCCGAATTCACAAACAACTCATCGAAACGATGGATTTAAAAAAAGTCGATACCGAAACCGGAAATGACTCGAAAAAGAAAGCCGTCTTAAGAGAAAAAACAAAGACTGTCGTTGTCGAGCTTTTAGACAAAGAAGTTCATCCTTTCCGTTCACGAGACGAAATTCAAAGAATTGTTAAGGAAATTCTGGATGAAGCCCTAGAACTCGGACCGATCCAAGATTTGTTGCAAGACGATTCTGTTTCAGAAATCATGGTGAATCGCCGCGATCAGATTTACATTGAACGCGGCGGGAAGCTCATTCTTTCTGGGGTTAACTTTTCAGGAACCCAACAGCTCCTTTCCGTGATTGAAAGAATTGTTTCTAACGTCGGCCGTCGTATCGATGAAAAAACCCCCTATGTCGATGCGCGTTTAGCAGATGGATCTCGAGTTCACGCGATTATTCCTCCGCTTGCGATTCAGGGACCGATGTTAACGATTCGTAAATTTGCAAAGCACAAAATTACCTGGAAGGATCTCGTAAAATTCGGATCCATGACCGAGGAGATGGCAGATTTTTTAAGATCCTGTATCGAGGCCCGTTTGAACACGATTATTTCGGGCGGTACCGGATCTGGTAAAACAACCCTTCTAAACGTTATGGGATCTTTTATTCCTCCCGGAGAGAGAATTGTCACCGTAGAGGACTCCGCCGAACTTCAACTTCCCCAAGAACACTGGGGACGGCTCGAAACCCGTCCTGCGAATATGGAAGGAAAAGGCGAAGTGACAATTCGAGATTTAGTTCGAAATACACTTCGTATGCGTCCGGATAGAATCATCGTGGGAGAGTGCCGTGCCGGAGAAGCGCTCGACATGCTTCAAGCGATGAACACGGGTCATGATGGCAGCATGACGACAGTCCACTCCAACACGCCTCGAGATTGTATTTCGCGTTTAGAAACGCTTGTCATGATGGCGGGGATGGATCTTCCCGCGAAAGCGATTAGAGAACAAATTGCTTCCGCAGTGAATCTCATCGTACAGCAAACTCGTATGTCCGACGGCTCCAGAAAAGTGACCAGCATCACTGAAGTCTGCGGGATGCAGGGGGACGTTGTGACGTTGCAAGAGATTTTTGCTTACAAAAAAACCGGAATGGATAAAAATAGAAAAGTCATCGGAAAATTTGTAGCCACGGGTTTCATTCCTAAATTTATCGATGAACTCGAGCAACAGGGAATCAAGATTCCCAGAGGAATTTTTTCTGTCAGTTAAACAGGCCGTCATTGCGACGAGCATAGGAAACTAGAATGCAACTTTCACCCCTTTTAAAAATCTTAGCAATCGGTTGGGTCGGAGGCGTTTTATTGCTTGTCCTGCTTCTGAACGGAAATCAACTCTATGGCTGGATCGGTCAAAAAGCTCAGTTTGAAATCGATGAAATGAAAAAGAAGCTTGAATTAATGTTCATTTCAATCGACGAAAAAACCCTTTTACGCTATTTCACCATTTACCTGGCCCTTTCGTTTCTCACATCGATGCTCCTTTTTTGGCCTATGCTGGCAGGAGGCATCGTTGTCGGAATTATCCAAGTCATTGCGAGTTGGAAGCTCCCTCGAATGTTGATTAATATTCTCCACAAACAGCGCGTAAAGAAATTCGTTGTCCAGATGGTGGAAGGTTTAGCTTTGATGTCCAACGGAATGCGTTCCGGATTAAACGTTCCTCAAGCACTCCAGATTGTGAGTGATGAGATGCCCAACCCTGTTTCCCAAGAATTTCAGCTGATTCTCTCCCAAAATAAACTCGGTGTGACACTCGAGGACGCTATCAGCAACCTTGCCGCGCGCATGATGCAGGACGACATCGAAATGTTTGCAACTAGCGTAAATATTTTAAAAGAAACCGGCGGTAACTTAGCCGAAACCTTTGATAACCTCGCCCACACCATTCGTGAGCGCATCAAGGTCGAAGCAAAAATTTCAGCGATGGTCACTCAAGGCGTCAGTCAAGGCGTTATCGTCGTATTAATGCCTTTTGCACTCGCCGGAATTCTCTACTCGATTGACCCAGAGCGTATTCGTCCGATGTTTACAACGCCGCTTGGGATCATTCTCGTTAGTTTCATGTTACTTCTGCAAATTGCCGGCGGTTTCACTATCTGGAAGATCGTACAGATTCGGGTATAATCTAATGGATGAAATCCTTAAAGTTACGCTTCCCAAAAATCCACTATCTTTTTGTAATTTTTAGTTTCTTTAGTCTTTCGATTTCTGCACTGACAGTGAATCGATTGAATGGAGGGACAAATATTATCTATATCGATTTCAGCATCCCCACGAGCACCGTTCCGCTGGAACTATTGAGAACTTACAATTCACTCACAGCGCTCAACGAATCTAACGGTTGGCCCGGAAGTTTCGGTTGGGGTTGGAGTTCGCCTTTTGAGACGACCCTCAACACCACGCCAGAAAAAAACGTGATTCTGAGAGACGGAATTACGGCGAACAACGTCATCTTTCGGTCTCAGAAATCAGATCCTAAAGTGCTTGAGCAATTCTTAGTCGACCTTAAACGCGCTTACTTTGAACAGAAGCGGAGCCGAAAAATATCAAAGGAAGAACTGGCCCGTCTTGAATTGCCAGCAAAAATCCTAACCCGATTAAAAAAGGATATCTATTTTAGAGCTGAGCTAGCTGCAAAGTACAATATGCCAAGCCAAATCCCACAGGGAGATGTGCTGACGTCAAATGAATACGGATTTCAGACAATCACTTTCAAAAATAATCAGTGGATCCGAGAAAAAGAAGGACTGACTCAGATTTTCGACAAAGACGGTCGACTCACGCGACAAATCGATAAGAATAATTTTTATTTTGATTTCAAATATTCTAATCTCCAGCACAGCCAGCTGTCTGAAATTGTCGATCAAGATCGCTCCATTAGTCTTAAATTTACTTGGACTGGCGATAGAGTCACCGAGTGTAACGACTCTCGGGGATTTAAAGCAAAATTTAACTATGACTCACTCGGCAATCTCACGTCCGTCACCGACTCCAATAGCCACACTTACGTCTATAAGTACGAGAATAAGAAATTTCCGCATCTCATGACAAAAGTAGAATACTTGTCGGAAATAAAAGGTTCGGTGAAACCCTTTCGAGAAATCCGTTATGATGACAACGGAGTCGCAAGCTATCACCGAGAAAAAGACGGTTCCGAAACGTTTTATACTTACGGCCGCGCACCCAGCGATCCTGAAAATAGTTTCTGGACGAAAAGTGTTCGCAAAAATAAGGGCGTTACTGAAGAGCAATACGATGAATATCTTTTAAAAGCGCGAGCCGACGGAACAAAGTACCTCTACAAACAAGAGACCAAAGTCGGCGGAGTGAACACTGCTACGGTTTACACTGCTTGCTGCGGAAAACCCTCCCAAATTTCCAAAAATGGAGACGTCACCAATTTCAAATACGACGAATACGGACTTCTCCGTGAGAAAACGGGAGCAAAAGATTACGTGAAACTTGAATACGATTCTCGTTTCAGAAAAGTCAGCAAAGTCGACCAAAACGGAGTGACCTCGTCATACGAATACGACAAAAACGGAAATTTAACTAAAGCCGCTAATAGCAAAAACGAAAAAGTCGCTCTCAAATACGACAAATTGGGTCGAATTATTGAAATGACCGATCCCGAAGGAAAACAAATTTCATTTCAATACGGAAATCAAGGCAAGCCAATTCTCATTTCTCAAAAGGGAGTCGGCGCCATCCGTATTGGCTACAATCCAGATGGAAAAATTGAAAAAACGGAAACTATTTTAACCTCTCAAAAGGGCCGCAAACCTTCTGCAACCCAATCCCAGGAAGTTGTCCGCAAAGTGATGCGCGGATTTCAGCATTTACTGGATATCTTAAGGCCGGCAGGCGTCAGCCTGGCGGGGTGATCAAATTATGAAAAAGAAAATCGTAGATGCCTTTTCAAAAGCGAAAGATTTCACCCAAGCGGCCGTGGAAGTCAGCCGTAATGCTAAAGACATTGCGCAAAACAGTTTTAAAACGACCAAGACTGCAACTGACAAGGTGAAGAAGTTTGTCTCCCGCGATAAAATCGCCAAAGGGATCGAAGTTGCCTCAAAAGGTGCAGATATCGTCGCAAAAGGTAGCAAATTAGGCTCCATGGGGGCCGATACGGTCGCTTCCACTTTACAAAATGCATCCAAAAAAATGCAAAAAGTCTCAAAAAAAATCAAAGGCAGCTAGCCTTACCCGTTTTCGACGTGTAATTAATGAGTATGAATAAAGGCGCAAAAGACTTTTCTTTGGGGATCACTGGATTTAACTTTTCCGACCTTTATGAACCATTGAGATTGAAAGAACTGCATTCCGAGTTCTGGAAACACTGTGATCAAGTCGCTCCCGGGGTACAAGAGAAATTTCGAAAGTTAGAAACAGGCGTTTCTTACGCCGAAGAGGGAGATACCCTCATCGAAGTTTCCAAAGTTTTAGGCGATTTTATCGCCAAGCTTTTTAACATCTCAAATCCTGCGGCGAAATTGAAACAAGCAACCCTTGAACTCTACCCCGCTTTTCGTCTGAAAAAAGAATTTTTAAACATTCGCTGCTTTAAACGTTTTAACGAAGTACCTGTTGATAAAGATGCTTATAAAGAGATTCAAGACAAAGTTCAAAAGATTTTGGGCAAATTTCCTTTGACCCAGCAAAAGGACGAAGAAATTCGTTTCGCGGAAGCGATTCTTTTCTTTGTCGAAACCGAACAAAAGCTCAAAAAAAACGAGCTCGACGCAGTCGAACTTCAAAAGCTTCAAAATCTTTGTTCTCACATTATGAGCGCTCAGCCGCTTGAAAAAGTACAAATTGCACTCGAGCAATTTGAAGACTGGTGCGTACAAACGTATGTCGATCCTGAGAGACGCGAAAAAATCGCCTCATGGTCCTCCTTTATTCGTCCGAATAAGTTGGAATTTGAAAAATTAGTTCCTGTAGAACAGCCTAATGCCGCGCTTCCGGAGCTGATGTTTGGAGATTCTCACCATCTCAGACATCGTCACGGGTTTAAGCTGACTGACCCTCGCATGACGGACAAGCAGGCGTTACGCGAAGTGGATTACTGCATTTTGTGCCACAGCCGACAAAAAGACTCTTGCTCAAAAGGGTTCCCTGAGAAGACTGGCGGATACAAAAAAAATCCGCTGGGAATCCCTTTAGCCGGGTGTCCTCTCGATGAAAGAATTTCTGAAATGCATGCCCTTCGTTACGAGGGAGAGGCCATTGGCGCTCTCGCAATGATTATGCTCGACAATCCGATGTGCCCGGGAACGGGACACCGAATTTGTAATGACTGCATGAAGGGTTGCATCTTTCAAAAGCAGGAGCCGGTTAATATTCCTCAAACCGAGACGAATACTCTCACGGATGTTTTAAATCTCCCGTTTGGATTTGAAATCTATAGTTTGATGACTCGATTCAATCCGTTGAATCGAAAACGCCCGTTTGCGCTACCGTATAATGGTAAAAACATTCTCGTCGTGGGCCTAGGCCCTGCAGGGTATACACTTTCTCATTATCTAGCGAATGAAGGATTCGGAGTCATTGGAATTGATGGCCTAAAATTAGAGCCGCTCGATCCAACCCTCACAGGAATTGGAAAAAAATTCCCTAAGCCTCTCGAAAATTACTCGGACCTGAAAAAGGAACTGGACGAACGAATTCTGATGGGATTCGGCGGTGTCTCCGAATATGGAATCACGGTTCGCTGGGACAAGAACTTTTTAGGAGTGATTTATCTTTCTCTTTTAAGACGAAAAAATACCCAGTTCTACGGCGGTGTCCGTTTCGGCGGCACGTTAAACCTCGACGATGCCTGGGATATTGGTTTTGATCACGTTGCTGTCGCTACTGGGGCCGGCAAACCGACCATTATCGAATTAAAAAACAATTTATCTCGCGGCATTCGCAAAGCGAGCGACTTTTTAATGGCGCTCCAACTTACCGGCGCCTTTAAGCGAAACAATCTTGCAAATCTCCAAGTTCAACTTCCCGCTATTGTGATTGGGGGCGGTTTAACCGCCGTCGATACTGCCACAGAAATCATGGCGTATTACCCCATTCAAGTTGAAAAATCGCTCGAACGTTTCGAGCTTTTATCCCGCGAAATGGGAGAAGAACTCGTCTGGGGAATGCTCGACAAAGAAGAACACCAGATTTTCACAAGATTTTTAGAGCACGGGAAGGCCATCCGCGAAGAGCGACGAAAAGCCGCACAAGAGAAACGCGATCCCAATTTCATCAAGCTTATCCGCTATTGGGGAGGTGTGACTCTCTGCTACCGCAAAAAAATGTCGGACTCTCCCGCGTATCGACTGAATCACGAAGAAATTATCAAAGCGCTTGAAGAAGGAATCGGTTTCATGGAAGACATGACGCCGCTCGAAGCGATCAAAGATGAATTTGGCGCAGTTGTCGAAATGCTATTTAAACGAGGCAACGGAGAAAATATCAAATTATCCGCTCGTTCGGTAATGGTCGCCGCCGGAACCAGTCCCAACACAATCTACGAAAGAGAATTTCCGGGAAGCTTCCAATTAGACGATCGAAAAAACTTCTTTAAGAAGTATCGTGCCGTCAAAAGCGAATCGACTTGGAAACTCGAAGAAGCCAAAGCCGGTGAAAAGGGTGCCTTCTTTCTCTCGTATAATAAAGGTGGAAAACTCGTTTCGTTTTACGGCGACAATCATCCCGACTACGCTGGAAATGTCGTTAAAGCGATGGCCTCTGCGAAACACGGAGCACCAGAAGTCGCAAAACTTTTTGAAGCCGATATCCGCCAAGCAGAAAAAGGCGTCACTGATCCGAAAAAATTTGAAAGCCTCGTTAAATACTTAGATTCAGCGCTGATTCCGAAAGTTGTAAAAGTTCATCGCCTTACCGAAAATATCGTCGAAGTCATTGTCAAAGCGAAATACGCTTCGCGAAAGTTCGAACCTGGCCAGTTTTATCGTCTGCAAAATTATGAAGCGAGTTCCCATATGATCGACGGGACAAAGCTTCTCATGGAAGGTCTGGCTTTGACAGGTGCATGGGTGGACAAAGAAAAAGATCTACTCAGCATGATCGTTCTTGAAATGGGAGGCAGTTCTCGCCTCTGCGCGGCTCTTCAACCTGGAGAACCTGTCGTCGTCATGGGCCCAACCGGCACTCCAAGCGAAATTCCTTCGAATGAAACGGTTTTACTCGCAGGCGGAGGTCTCGGAAATGCAGTACTCTTATCAATCGCAAAAGCTTGTAGAGAGAAAAACAGCAAGGTCATTTATTTTGCAGGATATAAAAAACCAACCGACGTCTTTAAAAAAGATGAAATTGAAGCCGCAACCGATCAGATTATCTGGGCGGCCGATACGGGTCCCGAAATTCCAACATCCAGACCTCAGGACCGAGCTTTCGTCGGTAATATCGTTCAAGCGATGTTGGCATACTCTAAAGGAGAGCTGGGCGGAGCGCCGCAGTTTCCGTTGAAAACCGTCGACAGAATCATTGTGATTGGTTCTGACCGGATGATGGCTGCCGTTCACGCATCGCGCTCCGGAATTCTCAAAGACCATTTAAAAGACAAACACATCGGCATCGGATCGATTAACTCACCCATGCAATGCATGATGAAAGAAGTCTGTGCTCAGTGTCTACAGAGACATGTCGATCCCAAGACTGGAAAAGAAAGTTTTGTCTTCTCCTGTTTCAATCAGGATCAAGAACTGGATCTCGTCGACTGGAAAAATTTAAATGACCGCCTTAAAGCAAACGGCATTCAAGAAAAGCTCACAAACCGGTACCTCGATTTCCTATTCAAAAAAGGTAATGTCGAGAGGATTTAATTTTTTAGATAGGACAAGGTAACGCCCTTGTCATTGCAAGCGTGCGTAGCCCGCGCGGTAATGACATTCCACGGTTCCTCGTACGAGGTGGAATGCATTTAGTCCTTTGGATATTTGATATCTTTTCTCGCTAGAAAACGGGTGATGTAATCGTATTTTGGTTTAAAGATAGGGGCACTTATTTTTGCCATCGTCGAATACTGTTTTCCGTCCGCGTACAAATCGTAATTACTTTTTAGCTGCTTGTGGGCAACGATGTATGCGACACTATCAGCGAAATCGTCCCAGGGTTCTGTGACAGAGTACGTCGATAAAAAGGGCGTGCGCGTATGAAGTGCCTCATATAGAGGGCCCTGCCCGGCACTAGGAATTTTTTTGCCTTTGCAATCGTAGAAGCACAGATCCTTCCGGTGAGGAAATTCAAATTCGGGCTTTACGGTTTTATCTGTCAGCCAACTTAAGCTTCCGTAACTCCCCGGGACCAATTCACATTCCGCCTTTTCATTTTCTATGCATTTCGGATCTTTATACTCGTTTAACTGGTTCGCAAAATCGAATTGGTGACCAAACTCATGTGCGATTACAAAATATAGAAAATCATTCACAGGTTTTTCAGTTTTCGATTGAATGTAAGGAAGGCCGGGAGTTAACGAGTAACTCTCCTTTTCACCTCCAAAAGAAAGTTGCTCTTTCCACGAAGCCCATTGCTCCAAATTCAAATTTGCATCAATGACACTTTTTCGAATTCCAATGCAAACCCTCGTAATTTTCCCCGAAGGATCGCTAGCACTTCCCGCATAGGCCGTCCCAAAAAAATTGTTTTCGATAAAGATATTGTCGAGATGGCAAAACATTTTCTTCAATGCTTCTGGATAAGCGTCATAAAGTCTTTCGAAATGAATCGCATAATTCTCGCTGCCCGGAAGGCATTTTCTGTCGTTGCAATCCATCTCATTGGGATTGGAACTCACCAGACACACCGCTTTTTTAATATGTGCTCGACAATCTTTTGGAATTTCCCGGACCCCTTCTGAGTCGTGAGGAGCAACGCTCACAAAAAAATCATCCGTTATCCAACGCGTTTCGGCTTGTAGAGATAAACTGAATAAAAAGATAAGGAAAAATTTCATCACAACCCCCTTGTTTGGTTATCATAGCCGCCCTCTTCCCAACTTCAACGAAATCCTTTAGGTTAGCAAAATGGAAAAAATTGATTCGCAAAACTGTAAAGTTCATGTGCTGATTTGCACGAATGAAAAACCGACTCCCAAGGTATGTTGCCAAAAAGTAGGAGGCCAAGATTTCTATCTTCGCATCAAAACGAAACTCAAAGAAACGGGACTCGTCGCGACACACTGGGCTACACGCACCGGCTGCTTAGGATTTTGCAATGACGTCGGTACGACCGTCACGATTTATGCGCAAGGCAAACCCGCCCGTTGGTACAATGAAGTGACACAAGAAGACTTCGATTTTATCTGGGGTGAAATCGTGAGAGAATAAATTCCATGCGAATCTTTTTCTTCCTGACACTTCTCTCCTCATTTGCATTTTCTGATAACGGTCCCGAACTCACTTCCCTTTTTTCAGCCGCCAATAATCCTGGAAGTGGGATCTTAGAGATGAAAACCGGAGAAAAATCCGAGAAAATGATCCTCGGAAAAGAAAGCGGATATTACGGATTAGGAATGGTCTTCTCTGGAAACGGCCTTCCCGAATCCTACAAATCCGATTTTAAAGATCGCGAAGTCGTTCAGCTCGCTTTTGGTTCCCTTAAAGCCGATGCACAAAATAAAATTTCTCAATTTGCAGCGGCAACACTCGTCGGCCCCAAACTCTCGCTCGGAAAACTTCTATCGTTTCCATTTTCGATATCGGATGAAAAAAAGAAAAAAGGGAATAGCGAAAACCTTGGAATCCTTCTCTACAGTCCGCCTTCGACTGCTAAAAATCTAAGTGACGATGAAAAACTTAAAATTACTTTTTTTGCAGCCGATGGCTATCTGAATGTGCTGCCTATCGACGCCGCTAAAGTTTTTACGGCGCCTTCTCAAAATGGCGAGATGAAGTTCACCGAACAAAAAGTAAAAGTTCAATTCAATGCCAGTCTCGGCACTCCTTTTAGCGATACGGTCGGAAAACTAGAAGGAGTTCTTGAAATTCCAATCTACACCCCCAGTAGCAAAGCCGCCGAAAAACTAGCCGGCGATATCGCCTCAAAAAGCCTTAATTTCCAGAGCCGCTCGACCGCGACAAAAAAGTAATTATCCATCTATTTTTCCCTCCTTCTTCAATTTTCCACTCCGCCTGAAAAAATCCGACTACTAATCGCCCCTAACACCTTGATAATACATAGGTATTTACACGCCTTTTTGTGGGAAATTGCACGTTGTAAATATTTGAAATCATGCCTATATTTTGGGACTTTAATTATGGCCCAACCACAGAACTATACAGAAGACTTTAAAATCTTCACTGGCACCGCAAACGTCGCACTTTCAAAAGCGATCGCAGACTATTTGGGAAAACCGCTTTCTCATGCCGAAATCAGACGATTCTCGGACGGCGAAATCTTTGTCGAAATCCAGGAAAGCGTTCGCGGCGCGCACGCATTTATTATTCAGCCGACCTGCAGTCCTTCTAATGACTCATTGATGGAACTGCTGATCATGGCAGACGCACTGAAACGATCTTCCACCGAATATATAACCGCCGTGATTCCTTACTATGGTTACGCACGACAAGATCGCAAAACCCAGTCGAGAGTTCCTATCACTGCTAAACTCGTCGCGGATCTTTTGACCGCGGCTGGAATCAACCGTGTGATTGCAATGGATCTCCATGCGAGCCAGATTCAAGGTTTCTTTAATATTCCTTTTGATCATCTTTATTCGAAACCCGTGCTGGTGAATTACATCAAGCAAAACTACGACACCTCCAAACTTGTGATCGTTTCTCCGGATGCTGGAGGGGTCGAAAGAGCCCGAGCCTACGCGAAACGTCTCGAGGCGGGCCTTGCCATCATCGACAAACGTCGACTCCGTCCTAACGAAGCTCAGGCGATGAGCCTCATCGGAGATGTCAAAGGCAAACAGGCGATTGTGGTCGACGATATGATCGATACTGCCGGCACTTTGGTCCAAGCCTGCCAAGTCTTGTGTGACTATGGCGCAGAAAGCGTCAGTGCTGCTTGCAGCCACGGAGTTTTCTCAGGAACCGCTTTTGAACGCATCAGGGACAGCAAACTCAAAGAAGTGATTTGCACAGATACCATTCCATTATCCACAGCAATGTCCAAACTTTCAAAAATCAAATGTCTTTCGGTGGCGCCGATTCTCGCCGAAGCCATTAGAAGAATCGAAACCAGACAATCGGTGAGTAGTCTTTTTGACTAAGAATTTTTTTAAGGAGTAATCATGGAACAATTAACATTATCTCTCGAAGAGCGGTCACAAACAGGCAAAGGACCTAACCGCAGACTCAGAAGCAGCGGAAGACTTCCGGGCGTTGTCTACGGGCTTGGAAAAAGCGCGACGGTCTCGGTCGATCCGAAACCTTTGACTAAACTCCTTTTGACCGAAGCCGGACTCAGTACGGTTTTAAAATTAGATGGTGCGGGCCTTTCCGGTAAGAGCGCTCTCGTTAAAGACTATCAAGTCGATCCGCTCTCCCGCAGACTCGTTCACGTCGATCTTCTTGAAATCGATACCTCGAAGAAAATTACGGTCACCGTGAAATTGAACTTCGTCGGAAAATCCGTCGGTGTTTCTGAAGGTGGCGTCTTGAACATTATTGCTCGAGAAGTGGAAATTAACTGTCTTCCTGTTGCAATTCCTGGACACATTGATGTGGACGTGACTTCATTGAAGATCGGTTCTTCCATTCACTTGGATGATTTGACCCTTCCTGAAGGCGTTGAAAAAGTTACTCAAAGCAATAGCACTCTCGTTTCCTGCGTACCTCCAGCTAAAGAAGAGGAGCTCGCGGCAAATCTGACTCAAGCAGCAGCGCCTGAAGTGATCACAGAGAAAAAACCTGCTGAAGGTGAAGCGGCTCCGGCTGCGGGTGCTAAAGACGCGAAGAAGGAAGAAAAGAAGTAATTTAGTTACTTCTCGTGACTATCTTGGAACCCTTATTTCCATTTCTCATCGTCGGACTTGGAAATCCTGGAGAAAAGTACGCGTCCACTCGACACAATATCGGCTTTGTCGTTATCGACGAGCTGGTTAAAAGGTGGAAGCTGAACAATCCCCAAAAAAAGTTCCATGCAATTTTGCAGGACACGACTGTTCAAAACGGTCGTGTCCTTCTTTTAAAACCCCAAACTTATATGAATCTCTCGGGACAATCTGTCCAAGAAGCCGCTCACTTTTTTAAACTTGAGCCGCAGCAACTGGTCGTGATTTCCGATGATTTGGATACGCCTGTAGGGCAAGTGCGAATGCGTTTGCAGGGGGGCAGTGGCGGGCACAACGGTTTGAAGTCGATTACCGAAATGCTTGGGACCGAAAAGTACGCGCGGATTCGTATCGGAATTGGTCGGCAGCCTGAAATTCCCATCGAAAATTATGTTTTAATGAAAATCCCGAAGTCTGAGGAAAAACTGTATGAAGATGCGGTCCTTCATGCGACTTTGGGAATTGAAGAAATTTTGAAACATGGACTCGAAAAATCCATGAACTTCATCAATCAAAAGAGGAATCATGAGTCTTAAATGCGGTATTGTTGGTCTTCCTAACGTCGGTAAGTCTACTTTGTTCAATGCTTTGGGAAGCGCAAAGGCAGAAGCAGCGAATTATCCATTCTGCACGATTGAACCCAACGTGGGCGTTGTAAGTATTCCAGACTCCCGCTTGCAGGAACTTTCAAAGATCATGAAATCGCAAAAGACCGTTCCGGCCATGACCGAAATTGTCGATATCGCAGGCATTGTGAAAGGGGCGAGCAAAGGCGAAGGGTTAGGCAATCAGTTTCTTTCGCACATCCGACAGGTCGACGCGATTATTCACCTCACCCGCTGTTTTGTGAATGAAGATATCGTTCACGTCGATGGAAGTGTCGACCCCGCGCGCGATATCGAAGTGATTAATACCGAATTGATTTTGGCTGATTTGCAAACGATCGATAAACGTCTTGATAGAGAAAGACGTGCCGCAAAAACGGGCGATAAAGAAGCGATTAAAAACCTCGAAATTTTCGAGCCACTGACAAAACACTTAAACGAAGGGAAACCGGCGCGGTCCTTCCATATTGATCCACTCGAAAAGCATCGCATCCACGATTTGTTTCTATTGACTGCAAAGCCAGTCTTGTACGTTTCAAATTCGACAGGAAAACCTGAAGAAAAACAATACGTCGACAAAGTGGAAGAAATTGCGAAAAAAGAAAATGCTCAGTTTATCGTTTTGGATTGCGGGCTTGAATCCGAAATCGCTCAATTGCCGGAAGAAGACCGAAAAGAGTTCTTAGCCGGGATGGGACTTGAAGAACCCGGACTGAATCGTTTTATCCGTGCGGCTTATGATCTTTTAGGCCTTTGCACTTACTATACGCTCGGACCCAAAGAAGCCAGAGCGTGGACTATCTCGAAAGGCACCAAAGGGCCACAGGCTGCGGGTGTGATTCACACCGATTTCGAACGAGGTTTCATCTGCGCTGAATGCTATAAAAGCGACGATCTGATTAAATTTGGATCCGAGCAGAAAATCAAAGAAGCGGGACAGTATCGCCAAGAGGGAAAAGAATACGTGGTTCAACCCGGGGATGTGCTTCTTTTTAGATTCAATGTATGAAAACAAATATCTCAGGATTTACGATTGTTCGAAACGCTGAACTTCTCGATTATCCTCTGAAAGAATCCATTTTATCCGTGCTTCCCATCTGTGATGAGTTTGTCATCAATTGCGGAAAATCGACCGATGGCACCGAAAAAATTTGCGAAGAGATTAAAAGCCTACACCCTGAAAAGATCCGTGTAATTTACTCTGAATGGAAAACCGACAACCAGACGGGCGGCTTCCAATTAAAATCCCAAACGGATGCCGCACTCAAAGCTTGTACAGGCGATTGGTGTTTTTACATTCAAGCGGATGAAGTCGTTCACGAGGAAGACTTACCGAAAATTATTTTAGCGAAATCAAAAGCACAAAATCTTCAGCATATCGACGGAGTTTTGTTCGATTACCTACACTTTTACGGAAATTTTTCGTACACGATCGAAGGCAGAAATTGGTATCGAAAAGAAGTGAGACTTTTTAAAAACCGACGCGGGATTCAAGCTTTTAGAGATGCCCAAGGTTTTCGAAAAAATGGAGAGAGACTCCTCGTCGTTCCTTCGCAAGCACGCATCTTTCATTACGGATATGTTCGAAGTTCAGAATCTTTGAAAAAGAAATCGACGGAGATGGCCCGATGGTGGGGTTCAAAAGTCGATGAAAGCCCTGAAAACTTCGAGCTGATTAACCACGTGGGATTAAAGTTCTTCAAAAAAACGCACCCTCTTCTGATGAAGGCGAGAGTCCAAGAAAAAAACTTCCCCTTCAACCCCAAACAATGCCGGCGCAAATGGGATAAAAATGAAATTAAAAACGCTCTAACGCTGGCGTGGGAAAGCATTTTCCCCTTTCGAATCGGCGAATACCGCAATTACGAAGTAGTCTGATTCTCTCTTAATTTGAAGCGAATAGAGATAAGGAAACGCGCACTTAGGCCAGATTTATCAATTTCGTTTTCCTCGAAAATAACCTGGTATATTCGTAACACATAGCATAGAAAGAAAGACAGTTCCTAAGTATATACTATGAAGTTCCGTTGGTTTTTATCTCCACTTCTCTGCTTTTTTTCAGTGCTTTTCTTTGTCACGACGGCATTAGCAGACATGCAAAAACTTGCCGTGAAAGTATCCCTCCCGGGACAGACCGAACCCGGGGAACTTCATCTCTCCGATAGAGAGGTCAAAGGCCAATTCTTCTTATACCTAGCTTACGAAATTCACGGCCGTGAAATACACCAACGCATCGAAATCCCGGCCGAATCCCTGGCGATGATTCAAGGGTGGATGAAAGCCCCGGAGAATCTTTCCGCCTCGATCGCAATTAGCGAAAGTGGTGCCCGCACCGATGCCCGCATCAGAGATGTAAATATCGAGCTCGATGAAAAAGGGGATTTTTTACGAATCTCGGTAGAAGCTTCCTATTTTTCCTGGGATTCAAAGGCCCAAAAAGGCACGCTTATTGAAACACCTATCGCATTAAACAAGATCAAGCCTTCAGAGGGATTTGTTCCCCAATTTGGTTCCCGACTTTTTGCGATGGAAATGGGAAATCAACTCATTCCTGTGATTGTCTTAAAGCAAGTTCAGTATTCGATGCTGGATGGGAAACGCTTTTCTGCCACGCAAGTCGTTTCTGAAAAAGATTTTGAATTAGTGCGTCGGGGACAACTGCGCGAAT
>CALCZU010000078.1 GCA_937903155.1 uncultured Bdellovibrionales bacterium | reverse complement strand
CCGCGGCAACCTTTGGAATTTCGAAATTGCAAAGGTTGCCGCGGAAGCTGCGCTTCCTCGCAATGACACTCCCTTTTCAACAACAAGTAGCTCGCAACGACGGCGCTGATATCTTAACGTTTGCTTGCGACTTTGACTTGAGATTTGTGAGCTTTGAAGCTCACCGGTTTTGTCGAGAAGCGGCCGGCACCCAAGTAGAGTAAATAATCTGCAATGAGTTCCATTTGCGCTCTCGCATCGCCATTTAAAATCTCAGGCACAGGACTCATGCCGTCTGCCCAGAATCCTGGCATCCGAGTTCCAGGGACCATTTTGCCGGGATCTTTTAAGAGTTCGACAATCCAGTTTCTTTGTAAGCGACCGTACGATCGTAAGAAGTCTGGTGCGAGCCCCTTGGTCGAAGTGTCCATCTCAGCTTGAGTCGGAACCGTTCCTTGAACGTGACAGCTCATGCAACCGAGCTTGTTGATCATATACTTCGCATCGGCCAATTGTTTCGCGGTCATTTCAGGCGCTTTCAATGGCGACACAGGGTACTCAATTTTTCCGGCTGCGGCCCATCCACCGACGATAGAATTCAACTCTTCATTCGCCATATTAAACGACGGCATTCGCACGTTGAGTTTCATTCGAAGCTTATTAGATGGATTTTGAATAAAGCTATGAGCCCAATCAAATCGCACTCTTTGCGCTTCGGTGTACAAAGGCGGAGGACCGAGCGTTTCGTCATCCGCATAACTTGCGAGAATGCGACCTTCGGTTTTATGCTTCCACTCTTTTTCGAAACTATCGAAATCAGGATGTCCATCGACGAGTGGCTGATAAATTCCCTCGACCATATGGCAACCTTGGCAATTGTACTTATGAATCACCCGAGAGCCTTGCTCGGCAATTGCTTCATGCGGTTTCAATTCTTTTGCCGCAGGCGCTGCAATCTTTTGAGCCGTCAACCCAAGCATCATTCCGACAATTCCATCTCGGTCTTTTTTCTCCATTCCGAAATAAGGCATTCGGAGTAAGTCGAGATATTCTTTTACGACACCCGAATCGAAGATTCGGCTGTTTTCGAGCTTTTTGTGGAACCAATCGTAATTCGTGTGTTCAAGATGAACGAGTCCGAAATCAAGCTTGCCGACAGGCTTACTGCCCTCTTCCGTCAATTCCGTTCCGATCCCTTGAGTCGTTTCCCATCCTTTGACTTCATGGCAACCAAAACATCCATAACGAGACATCGCTTTTTCACCGAGCTTCAACGAAACCTCGTGCGGTTTCAATTCTTCGATGACTCTCGCCACTTTTTCTTCTGTCGCAGGAGCGAGCTTTGGATCTCTTAGGTAGTAAAGTCTTAAGACTTTTTTCTGCATTTCGAGATCTGCATTGCCAGCGGCTGTTTGCTCGAACTTCTCATTTTTATGAGAGAGTAAGAAAGCAGAGAGGTCTGAGATTTCAGAGTCTGAGAGTCTAAAGCTCGGCATCGTCGTGCCTTCCCAATAGTGGCGTGGATTTTTAAGCCAAGACGTCAGCCAGTCTTTAGTGACTTTACTTCCAACCGTACTGAGATCAGGCGCTTGAGTCCAACGGCCTCTGAATCTCGGGAAGTCATTGATTTGATGACAACCTAAGCAACCAACGGTTCCGAAAACTTGTTTTCCTTTTTCAACGTTTCCTAAGGCCACGTTGTAATTGGGTTTGTAATCTTCAGAAAGATTTAAAATATAATCTGTCAGAGCATGAATTTCCGCTTCGTTGTAAGCATGAAATTCTTCGGTTGTAATATTGCTTTGGTGAAATGAAGCCGGCATTCTGGCCCATTCATTGAAATCTTGAGGATTTCGAACCCACTTCACAATCCAATCACGCGAAAGTTTTCCTTTGACGCTTTTTAAGCTCGGTGCAGGTTTTCGAATGTGATCCCATCCTTCAACCCGGTGACAACCATAGCAACCGGCTGCCTTAAACGTTTGATTTCCAGCGGTCAGCTTTTGAGCTTTAGGAACAAGTTCGGTTTGCTTGTGACAAACTCGGCACTGACCTTCGGTGTATTGTAACGGCACCATCTTTTCGATGACGTGATGCATTTCGTGCCAGCCGTATTTTTGCTCCCACTGTTTTTTCTGTTCTTCATTGCGAGGTGTGTGAGCGCTGCGGACGAAATCCGAAGCGGGTCCACGGCCTGCGTGACAGACGGTACAACCAATTTTATCAATCGGATGCGGCGAACGACTTCCCAACATCAGATCCAATTTTGGATGGGTCTTATAAGGATTGGGTTGATCTTCAAATCCAGGAGTATCAATCGCTTGATGACAAGTCGTACAACGATCGACTTTTTGAGTTTGCGCGAAAAAAATATCATCTCGAATCGTCGGCAAAACAATCTGCTGAAGTTTAAAAACAGGGTTTGCCATGTCCATGATTGGACTGCTGCGAACGAGTTTTGTTAAATTCAATTCTGAAGCAGCTTTTCCACCCTCCAGACGGTCCATTTCGGCGGTAAAAGCTTTCAATTGCTTTTGTGCATTCATCTTCGCAGTGTTGATGTCAGCGATTTCTTTTTCTTTGTTTTCTTTCGCCTGGGTAGCGGCACTCGCTTTATTTTTATAATCCATCACCACAGTCCAAGCTTTTTCGAGTTTCTCGAAACTGGCTCGGGCTTTCGGATTTTTTTCTAAAATATCGGACTTTACGGGCGCGGGCGCCATCGGAACTGCCGCATTTGCGGTTTCAGTCGCAGCTCCTTCGGGAGCGGGAGCGGCCGCAGCTTCGCCTTCGTGTTTTTTCTCTTCATGCTTGGCTTCGTTGTGGTGTCCTTCGCCTAGCTCTTCTTCAGCCACCTTGTGACCGAATTCCGCTTCATGATGGTATTTTTCAACGTCCCACTTTGCTTTTTCGTCCTGAAATTTTCCAACCGCAATCGACTCTTGCGTTTTCAATTTGACGAGTTCGTCCTCTTGTTTTTCGACTTCTTTAGACTTTGCTTCAAGCTCTTTCGTCGTTTGAGCGACGCCGTCTTGGAGTTCTTTTAATTTATTTTGGTCGACAGCGGCTTTGGCTTCTTCAATCTGCTTCTCGTATTTTTTCTTTTTAATATCGAGAAACTCTCGTTGATAACCTTTCCATTCGCGGCCGAAATCGTCCAAGACCATCCACATCGTGAAAAGAAACATTACGATGCTTGAGATGGCAAAAGCTCGGATAAGCGTGTTGCCCTTATAAAATCTATCGTCTGATGGAGGTGTGCTCGCCATTAATCTACCCTCATAACCTTAAATGTTGAAAAAGAATTCCGGCATCGCCACGATGTACTTCAAATTGATAACCCATCGCAAAATCATCTTAATCGGCAATGAAGCCATCATCAAAAACAGCCCCGCTGTAATATAAAAACGAGGAGCCCCGAGCTTATCAAACAAGGGTTTCATTAGCGTTTTCTTTAATAGAAGCGGACCGACAACGATGTATCCAATGGTCAGAACAATTCCCAGCCATTCACGAATAAATGGGTTATCCGGAAGCTTCCCTCCATTGATTCCCAGTCCTCTCCAGAAATACTCTGACAGGTTCACGTTTTTTAAGAATTCAAGTTTATGCAAATCCCAAACTTCGTACGGACCGAAGAAGTTCCAGTTCGGACCTCGTAAGAAAGTTCCGTAAACGATTAAGAGAAGCCACAGAATCAAAAACCCGAACAAGAAAGTCGTGATGGCAAGTTTTCTATCTTTAAACGTATAGTAACCGTTCCCTTTTGGATTTGTATCAATATAAGGCACTAAGATCAGCCCTACGAGAATCAATGTCGGAAGCACCACACCTGCTAACCACGGATCGAAATACACAAGCATTTCTTGCAGACCCAAGAAGTACCAAGGCGCTTTCGAAGGATTCGGTGTTTCAACAGGATTTGCAGGTTCTTCCAAAGGCGCTTTTAAAACAATCGACCAAAGAAGCAGTCCGCACCAAACGACAATCGTGCAAATAAACTCACTGAAAACCAAGTCCGGCCAAGTATAAGTCATTTGCTTTGCTTCGGCTTTGTTTTCAACGTCTTTACCCTGGGCAATCAAGTTGTCGTTGATGACTGCCTTATGGAAATAAAGCCAAGTGAAATAAAGCACCAAGAAAAGCATCCCGACGATGGGAATATTATCTGGCTTTGTGACAACGTCTTTAAAGGTCGGATTGAGCATCGACACTAAAATAAAGGCCAACATCCCAAGCTCTAAAGCAATGACTGTTCTTTTCTGGGAGAATTGTTCGCGCCATTTAAAGAGCACGAGGTAGAAAACTCCGCATGAAATCGTAAACAGGATTGCCGGTCTACAGAGAGTATTAATTGCGTCTGTGATGAAATTCATAAGTTGTTGTCACCTCTATAACGGACCCGAGATCCCGCCATCTTTTCTCACACGCCAGAAATGAATCGCCATGAGCATGCTTGCCGCTAACGGAATAAAAATACAGTGTAACACATAGAAGCGTAACAGCGTCGCCTCGCCGACAAGACGTCCTGCGAGTAATGCGAATCGAGCATCGCTTCCAGCGTGCACCACATCAAAACCCATTAACATATTAATGAGCGAAGCCCCTGGTCCTTCGTTTCCTAAAAACGGTGTCGCTCGCGCCATATTCGATCCGACCGTGATCGCCCAAATGGCCAACTGATCCCAAGGAAGAAGATATCCCGTAAAACTTAAAAGAAGAGTCAAAACGAGAAGAACGACTCCGATTCCCCAATTGAATTCTCGCGGTGGCTTATAAGATCCCGTGAGAAACACTCGGAACATATGGAGCCAAACGCTAATCACCATAGAATGCGCTCCCCAACGATGCACTTCGCGCATAATCCCAATCGGCACATGCTCGCGCAAAGCGATGATATCTGCGTACGCGAATTCCGCCGTGGGTCGGTAGTAGAACATCAATAAAACGCCGGTGACCGTTTCCACCAAGAAGAGGAAAAAAGTGATCCCGCCCATACACCAAGTAAAACTCATCCGAACGCCGGATTTTTTCATCCGAATCGGGTGAAGATGCAAAAAGACGTTCATCAAAACGACGAGCACTCGATTTCTGGTATTAGTAGGCGCCCCGTGTCGGAAAATAGATTTCCACGCTTGGGATTCTGTGATGGAGTCAATAAAACTGCCTTTTGCCATTTCCTTGGTTCCTTTTCGCTTATGCTAATTCTAAGAAGCTCGAGGGATCATTCCACTGGCCCTTTTCGAACTGAAATTTTAAAGTCTTATCTACGTAAATTTGTCCGTCTTCTGAAAGAAGGACTTTAAATCTTTCAAGAGGTCTAGGAGCCGGACCTTCAAAGTTAATCCCAGTCGAATAAAATCCGCTTCCGTGACAAGGACATTTAAATTTGGATTCGCCTTCAAGCCAGTTCGGTGTGCAACCCAAGTGAGTGCAAACGGTCGAAAGAATATAAATTCCTTTTTCATTTCGAACGACCCAAACCCCGTATTTTTTCTTAAAACGTTCGTCCACTTTATTGACGGCGTACTCGGTCGGAAAACCGGCTTTAAATTGTTGTGGCGGCTCAAAAGTAATGTTGGGGAAAAATAATCTTCCCACTGCAGTGAGTCCGGTTCCCATGGCGGCTGTGAAACCCGCCCAGCCGACGGTCACCCAGCTGATGAAGGTTCTACGGCTTATCCCTTCGGGGGCTTCAGGAAATGATGGTAGTGGCATAGTCGCTTTGACTTTCCTTAAAAGGGTTAACAATTATTTTTTTCAACACATTTTATCCTGCGGGAGAGACTATGTGTCAAGAGAGATTGGCGGAAATTTTCATGAATTTACGTGATTTTACGCGAATTTTTATTTCTTGCCGGATGAGAAAAAGACAGAGAAATTTATAGAAGATGCGTCGTCTGAAAAAGTTCGCGAGTCTCGGACTCGACGTGACTCGTGAAGCGATGGCGTCTGTTCTGACTTACGAACTTTATCCACTCGGACTCATTGGACGCTCCGTTCCAACACTTCCTCGATATTTTATAAAAGAAAAAAAAGAAAATTTGCCCATTCTTTTTATTCATGGAATTTTTCATAACCGCGCCGCCTTCGCTTGGTTAAAACAAAAACTGGCTCTTAAAGGATATACTCACTTTAAGGAGATCGATTTGGTGACCTCGGTCCATTCGATTCCGATTTTAGCGGAGCAAGTTTCAAATGTCGTGAATCAACTGCTCAAACAATATTCGGTTCGTGAAGTGAATATCATTGGTCACTCACTTGGGGGACTCGTCGCCCGTTACTACATTCAGAAGTTAGGCGGAGATACTTACGTGCAGAATCTGATAACGCTCGGGACTCCGCATCAAGGAACGCGTCTTTCGCGCTTTAGTCTTCTCCATTTTAAGCAGCTACGCCCTGAAAGCGAGTTGATGCAGGAACTCTCTCTTCTGCCTCCCCCAAAAAATACCCAGGTCTGCGCGATCTCTGGCGAACTGGACGTCATTGTTCGAGGAAATTCGGAAGCGTGGTGGAAAGGGGTGCGACACTTGCATCTAAAACGAGTCGGACATGCCGGTCTTCTGTATTCGAAACGGGTTTCAGAAATTATTTTGGCCCATCTCGAAGACAATCGAGGAAACGAATCGTACCCAGCTTAAATCTTTACTGATAAGGTGCTAAACCTAAATGGAGAATGATTACGTAAAAGATTGCCTCAAACGCAACGTCATTTTTTTTAGTGGTAAAGGGGGCGTTGGGAAAAGTTCTGTCGCGTGGGCGACGGCGTTAGCCTGCCAAAGCTCTGGCCAAAAAGTCGGCGTCGTCTCCTGGAATCCATTAGAAGAAGCGCAAAAAGAACATCCCTTAAACGAATTTGGAATTCCATGGGAAATTTTGGATCCGATGGAATGCTTCAAAGAATATGTCTTACGGATTCTCAAATTTGAAAAGATCTTCGATCTCGTTTTTGAAAACCATGTGCTTCAAGCTTTTTTAAAAGCCATGCCCGGATTATCTGAAACCGTTCTGGCCGGAAAAATCTGGGATATGGTGGATAAAGGCAAATACGGCCTTTTACTAGTCGATATGCCGGCAAGTGGTCATGCGTACTCATTTTTTAAAACGCCGCTCGGAATCGATAAGATTTTCGGGAAAGGTTTTGTTCACGGTGAGACTCAAAAAATTTGCAATCTCTTAATCGCTCCTACATCCAGAATTGATTTTGTCGCTTTACCGGAAGAGATGTCCGTCGTGGAAACGATTGAGTTCAAAACCAAGCTCGATAAACTCATGAATTTTCCGTACGGGTATCTTCATTTGAATCAGTGTTTACCTGAATTTCGTTTAGAACAGATTCCTCCGACACTGCAAAATGCCGGCGAGCGATATCAAAAATCTTGGGAAGCGGAAATGCGCGCAAAAACGCTGGCAAAAGAGCTCGGCTTAAAAACTTTGGAAATTCCGCGTTACGCAACTGAACAATTAAAAGACACAGTTTTAAGAATCAAGGAAGCGCTCTTAAAATGAAAAATCTTTTACAGGAAAAGAGAATTTTTATTATCGGAGGCCCGGGAGGCGTGGGAAAAACGACACTCGCGGCATCTTTAGGTGTTCATTCCGCTCAATCAGGATATAAAAGCGTTGTTTTAACGGTGGATCCTGCTCGCCGGCTCGCGCAAGCATTAGGTTTTTCGAATTTTTCGAACGATTTGCAAAAAGTGGATCTCGGGCCGGGAGCCAAAGGAGAACTCGAAGCTTCAATGCTCGATGTTGAACGTTATTTTGACAAAGTGATCTCTCGCTTCGCAAAAACGGACACGCAACGCGAGAAGATTTTGAATAATCGCCTCTATCGAACAATGGTGGAAAGCCTCGGAGGGAGCCACGAATATGCGGCGATGGAAAGACTGCTAGAGTTTTCCAACCAAGATCGATTCGAAAAGATCATCATCGACACACCGCCCACTCAAAACGCCATCGAACTTTTAAGCGCTCCGGAACGTCTCGCCGACTTCATGGACAACTCCGTTCTAAAATGGTTTCAATCGAGTTCTCCGAAGTATTTGAAGTTTTTTAAACAAGGCACAAAACTTGCGATGAAACTTCTCGAAAAAGTTTTCGGCGCTGAGTTTATCGCGGCACTTTCTCAAACATTAGATGATCTAGAAGGCATGCAATCCGGCTTTCGAGAAAGAAACTTAGAAGTCATCCGCATCTTAAAAAGCCCGACGTCGTGTTTCATGCTCGTCACTTACCCAAGCGAAGCGCGCTATCTCGAAACTGTGGATTTTATCGCCACCTTAAAAAGCTTCGGAATTTCGCTCGGAGGGTTGTTCCTAAATCGCATCGAACCGGATTGCCCACTCTACGAATCGACGGAAAATCTTGCAGCACGAGACCTCGCAAGATACCAACACGAACTCCATGCTCAACAACTCGAGTGGATCGAAAAATTCAAAGCGTTAGGTTTACCCATCTGCTTTATCGAAAAAGAAGCCGTGCCCGCGCAAGACCTTGCGGCTTTAAGCCGTCTCGGCAAAACCCTCTTCTAAGACTGATATCTGATTAGTTTAGCGGAAACCCATTCCGGTACCGCCTTCGATTTTGCAGATTCCGCCGCTGCCGGTGACGCCGTTTGCGAAATCGACGTAGAACGTTGTTTGGCCGGGAACGACGAGTGGGGCTGTGAGAGTCACGGTCTGATTCGTATGAACGTGAAGAGAACCTCCGGTGACGGCAGAGGGAGTAGTCGTCGCGAAAATATAGACTGTGTTATCGCCGGCCGTGGCGCCCGATCCGGTTGCAGTGATAGCGGTTCCATCTAAATTTTTCCATAAACCGTTATCTCCAGAGTCCGTGCGGTAAATATCGAAGGTTGAACCAGCAACTGCGGCCGTACAAACTCCAGGGAATGCGGCAATCGCGGCGGCGTTAGGAGTGAACCTTAAGTTGTCGCTCATTTTTAAGATGAGACAGCGATAGGTTCCGGCGGCCGGATTCGCGGAAATTAAATTTTGGACTCCAACCGAAATATCCGCGCCACTTGCTCCAAAGTTGCTGACTAAGATGGGACTCGAACAGTCCGTATTTAAACTTACATAGGCTTCATAAATTTTCATCGTCATTGTCGACGGGCTTCCCGTACAAACTGTGCCACCGCTTCCGCAATCTCTTGAGGCCGCGTCGCGGATGATGCTTGTGGTAGAGGACAGGCTCGTCGCTACGGTAAGTGTGGGAGCCGGATCGCTGCTGCAACGAACCAGAAGAATTGCCGAAATCAATAATCCAAATCGAACCGTCATTTTGTTCATTTTTTGCCCCGTAATTTGTGAAAGGTTGGTGAATAATATTGTATCATTGTTCTAGAGTTCACTTTAACTCTGCATATCATGGTCTTGGCATTGCATACTTGAAGGATCGAATCGGGAGGAAACGACCATGAGTACGCTAGACACTCGTTTGATTAAATTGAGTTCGCTTCTATTTTTCTTCGTTGTGCTCCAGGGATGTGGGCGCAATCAAACTCCTTACAACGGACGTGTCGAAAAAACACCCTTTTCGGAACGCATCGGTCTGGCATTCGTGAATTTAGGTGATATTTATTATTGGTGGGCGCAAGGATTCGTTGTGACAGATCGTCAAATGACGAAGATGCCCCACATTAAAAGTATGAGTGCAAACTATTACGATGCCGTTGGAAAGCAGCCGAATCAAATTGTCATGTCGGGATTTTCGCTCACTCAAACGTATGGCTATTACACTGTGAGTGCACGTCGTTTGGACGGCGATAGAGATATCGTAGAAGGACCCGTTGTTCCAGTTTCTCTAATCAACGCGGGAGGAGCTTGCCCGAGCAATCACGTCGCTGTGGGAATGATAGAAGGCGAGCCAGCCAATAAAATTGCGAGGGATACCTGTAATGTCGCTCCCCATTACGAAAAGGATTGCGTGGGGGCTTATGACCGTTTCCTCGCCTGTCAAAAGTTGAAAGATGGATTTAGCTTGTCTCCAGAGTATGAAACCGTTGGTTTTGTCTGGAACTTTAATCGGGGCGCACAATGTCCCGCGAATAGTATTGTCTCGGAGTTTAAGTATCAAGGCTATGCAAAGACAAATACTTTGGTTTGTCGAAAATTAATTTCGGGTAACTTTTAAGCCTTCGAAGGGCTAACAAAAAATTAGAGATGTGCAGGAGTTAGGTTTTTTTCTACAGACGACAGAATGCGTCTTGTCAGCATCGCCAGTCACTGACATCCTAAAACTTCATCTCGAATGGACAAAATCACTCAACAACGGCTTTACGCTTTTTGTCCTTTTCTTCTGGCGGCGATTCTCGCGGGTTATACGGCTCTCAGTGGGTTGACCCTCGACCATGTCGCCGATCTCTCGGGCGCGCTGAGAATGCGAGATGGCCAAATTCCGTACCGCGATTTTTACCTTCCTTACGGACCTGTCGCATTCGTGCTTCTCTGGCCTTTCACCCTCTTATTTTCAGATCTGTCGATAGCGCACATCGCTGCATCAATCACGTTAAATGTGCTCGCGACCGGATGCATGATGAGACTTGCTCGGATTTGCGTGTCGGAAAATCGACTGGTGATTTGTTGTGGGGTTTTAACGGCGATCTGGTTTCTGCCCCCTTTCGGAAGTTACTTTCACGATCATCTCGCATACTTATTTCTTATTATCGGTTTTCTATACTTTCTAAAAGATCGCGAAGTGCTCGCGGGAGCCGCATTTGTCCTCGCTTTCCACAGCAAGCAAACAGTAGGAATCGTCGGGGTGTTTTGTCTATTCATAGCACTCCTCTTTTCGAGTCGCAGAAAGACCCTCACCCCTTCGGCGCTGCTCGCGTTTTTGCTTTCGAATCTCGCTTTTCATATCCTGATTCTTTCAATGATTTATTATTTTTCGGATTTTGCGCTCTATTGGGAAACGACCTTTACCAACCCCGCCTACTACTCTCTCTTCAAGCCCGACAAGGACCCATTGAATTTTCTGACGGCTCTACTGATGCCGTTTGGAATCCATCCTTTCCAGATGTTTAAAGAGCACGGGATGGGTAGGATTTCCTTTTATCCGATTGTTCTATTTGTCTATTACAGCTTCATCCGAATGTGGAAACTCGAGGGCGTCCAGCGATTCGCTATTGTATTTTTTCTTTTTTCGACGCTCTTCTCGGCGAGTTTTTTAAGTCGTTCATTTACGCACTTGATTTTGGGTTTGCCCCTAGCGATTGTCGTTTTACTCAATGCCTCACCCATCAAAACTCAGAATCTCATCTTCGCAGCCGTTGCCCTCATCGGACTTCTTCAAATTAGAAATCAACATCCATGGGCCTATTCGCATTTATTTCCTCTCACGCGACCAAATTACACATTTCAAAAAACCACATATCAGCTTGGGCAATTTCTATCGAAGCAACCGGAAGACTTTGCGATTTTAGACAACCGGGAAATCATGATTCCATTTTTTGCCAACAAAGCACCGGTTAATCTTCCGGTCGTCTTTTTCGACGGCGTGGTCGTTCCGTGGATGAAAGAGAAAAGAATGATTTGGGAGGATCGCATCCTGTCAACTCTTCTCGATAAGAAACCGAAGTGGATCGTCCGGAAAAAAAGTCTTTATAACGACCTAAAAAACATGGAAAGTTTTCTTGCGCTTCATTGCAAACAAGAAAAAGCTTACGAATATTTCATTCTTTTAAACTGTAAAGAGTGAAAGATCCTCAAGTCAGTTCACTCATAAATTTCGTCCTCGGCATTTTTAAAACCTTCTTCTTCGTCCATTTCCCATTGAAAAATTTCTTTCTTTTTGGAGACGATATAATAAGGTCCATTGAATACTCTAAGCGCCTCATCGAACTTGTTTTCAACAAAGGCAAATGATTTTCCGACGAAAGTGAATGCCACTGCGGTTCTTTGGGGATCTTCGCCAAAATCCATTTCGGCGACACTAAAGCCTTCGTTTTTAAGCTTTTGAACAGCACTTTGAATCACGCTTCTCCGATCCTTCAAAGTCTTAGCGCCGCGAATAAAAAGAGCGACATAACCACTTCCCACAAAAATTGAATCCATAGAGCCAAGCATTCAAAAGTGAAAGGCATCCGTCAATCGCACAAATTAACGCACTACACCATCTCTAATGCGGGCGTGTGTGATATTGGACTGTTAAAAATGGACGACGATTTTAAATTTTGCTTTTCGAGCCGAAAGACCCTTGAAATTTTTTCGACGCTTTATCCAGAAAAACAACACCTCTTCTGCGAAACCGCTGACCTTCTCAAAGATTATTCGTTAAAAACGCCTCCGATTGAAGATCACAAGCTTGCCTTTCAAACACTTCTTCCCTCAGAGGCTTCATTTAGCGAAGAAGAAATTTTAGAGTACTACAACACGGTCAATGTCTTACGAGACGCCCTCATCCTCAAACAAGAGCATGTCGACCATTGTTTTTCTCATCTTGCAGAGACGCGTAAAAATATTTTCATCAAAAATCTTTTATCTGCCTATTTAAATTCACCCTTAAGTTTTGACCTCTCCTATTTCACCTGGGAATTAGTCGGAGAAATAAAAGACAAGACAAAATCCATTATTACACCGATACTTTTTGTTCGAGATGCCGAGGCTTCTCTTTTATTTTTGGAGCTTGCCGAGGCATTTGCAAGCGTCTCGCAGGACTGCCGTTTGATTAATCCATGGGAAGTTGAAATCATTCGACAAGGGGACGGTGTGCTCTATAGTGGTTCGACGTCTGCCTGCCTCACAGGCTTGACCGAAGCGATTCGCAACTGGAAAACAAATACAAACTCCGAAAAACTCTGGATCCCATTTCATGGCGATGGGACTGAACTCGCGTACTTGAAAGCTTTTCTCAATCACGAAAACATTTCGTATCGCTCTCTTCTCAAAGAAACGGTCGAATTTAAGGACCCTTCCTTAGAACATCTCATTAAAGGATTGCGTTCAAACCCGTCGATCCCTCTAAAAGAGCGCCTGAAACTTAACCAGGTTTTGGTCTCAAACCGTTCTCTTTTCGATAAAGAATCACAGGATGTGTTGAAAACTCTGACTGCAAGAAAATTGCTTTCAGAGGAAGAAAATCTTCTGCTTTCGGGCATTGAGCCCATCACCGAGTCGCAAGCATCTCACGAAAACCGCTCCGTTTTTCTATTTCCCTTTATGTCCTTGCAGGTGAATGAGAACGCTCGTTCGCTCGGGTACTGTGGCAATTCCTTTCTGAGCTCCGATCCCACCCATTTACTTTTTACCGAATCAGAATTGGAAATTTTATTTCAAGCAGGATACCCATTACCGAGACGTTCAAGTCTAATCCAATTTCGAAAGAAAATGATTTCCCAGACAAACCATCTTTCGACTGAAGTCTACTCTTCCTTAAGTTTTGAAACATTGAGACCTTTTGCAAAAGCTGAACCGATTCCCCTTTTGCCCATCGAGGCATCCTTAGAAGAGTCTTACACGGCAGAGATCAAAAGTTCCCGCCTTTCGGCGACCCAACTCGAAACTTATTCCGAGTGTCCTGCAAAATACTTCTTTCTAAATCGCATGCGTCTTCGAAGACCCATGAGTTTTCAAGAGAGTTACGCGTTAGTACTCGGTCAAAGTGTTCATTTAGCACTCGAAAACGCCTGCAAGAACAAATTCCCATTACAACTTGAAAACCTCGAACAAGAATACCAAAAAGCTCTCGAGCAGTACGTTCCTGAACATGAAAGAGAGACCGCTATTGGAACGATTCTAAGAGCCCAATTTAAATCGATTTCAGAAAAGGTCTTAGCCCTTGAAAAAACCTTAGAAGCTTATTTTGGTCCCGGCGTTCCGATGTTGATCGAAGAACCTTTTGAAATCGAAGTTGCAGGACTCAAATTCACTGGAAAGATCGACCGAGTCGACTTACGCGAAGGTCGGGCGGTCATCCTGGACTACAAAACGGGCAACGTTGACTTCACACCCGAGCATATTCGAAAAGGTTCTAACTTCCAGGCTCTGCTTTATCTTTTAGCGGTTCAAGAAAAGGTTAAAGAACCCTTGGCAGGAATGCTTTTTTACGACTTAAAAGTAGGAGAACTTCGAAGAGGTTTATTAATCGAGGAAGAAGTGAGCAAAGAAGCTAAAAAATTCGTCACTCGCGGCCATACTCTTTCCCTCGATAAGTTTTATAGCTTAAGTCTGGATGGTCTGGAAAAGATTAAGTCCCTGGCAGCCGAAATCGCGCAAGGGTCTTTTCAGCCTGCCCCGTCGGCGACGAGCTGCGGGTATTGCGAAGCCAGTGGAATGTGTCGGAGGGCCTATGGCTATCTCTGATCTTACCCAGGAACAACGCGAAGCCGTTGAAACGGTGAACAAACCCACGCTTGTCTACGCAGGTGCCGGTGCCGGTAAAACTCGAGTGCTTGTCGAAAAGTACTTAAAGCTTTTAGAGTCGGGCCTGACTCCCTCTACAATTCTTTGCCTCACTTTTACGACAGATTCGGCAGATGAAATGAAGTCTCGCCTGACCGGGCGTTTAGTAGAACAGCATCCCGATTTGACTGAAAAGATTGAGAACACCGCGAACATCGGAACGATTCATAGTTTTTGCTACCAGGTACTCAATCAATATGCTTCCGAACTTGGATTGCCTAAAGTGAAAGAGATTTTAGATCCCTTCACCTTTGCAACGCAGTTCGAAAAAAAGTATGCTCTTTTTTTAAACACTCTCGACTCAGAAAAACTCGTAGAAATTTTACAATACTATCCGCACACCCAACTTCATGGTTGCGTTTTGGAACTTTACGAGAAGCGGCACGGGATTCGAAAAGAGGAGCGCGGAGATTCGGTTGTCTTAAATCTTTTATTGGATACCTTTCTTCCTCTCGTAAATTCACTCGAAGAAGACTTTTATAAGAGGGGGCTCTACTCATTTGATGATCTTGAGGCCCTTGCGATCCGAATCTTGGATGAAGTCCCACTCGCAAAGCCGAAGCTGATGGAACAATACAAAGCCGTTCTCATCGATGAGTTTCAAGATGTAAGTCGAAGCCAATGGAAACTCTTAAGAGAGATTGCTTTATCTAACCCAGGGGGACTTTTCTTAGTGGGAGATCCCAAGCAATCTATTTACGGTTTTAGAAATTCAGAACCTGAACTGTTCTATGAAACTTCAAATCGCTTAAGCGCTAGTGGGAGTAAGGTCGTCGAGCTGACCTGGAACTTCCGAACACACGGAAAACTTTTAGGACAGCTCAATCGATTTTCGAGCGCGCTTTTTACCGATATCGATTTCAAACACATGCAAGCAGGAGATAGCGCTGAGTATGAAAAAGAGTGTTTTCACTTAAATACGTTTGATTGCACTGAAGAGCACACTCGAGGAGAGCTCCAAGCGATTGAGATGGAAGAAATCGTTCGTTCTATCGCTCGTCTGATTCACGACGGTGCCGAGCCCACTTCGATTGCGCTGCTGTTTCGTAACGCAGACCGAATGGTCGAATACCGGCGTTCGCTTGAAAAGCGAGACATTCCGGCGAGCTTGACCCATTCGCTGTCATTTTCTTCATCCTATGAAATTTTGGATCTGATTGCTTACTTAAAGAGTTGTTTAAACCCACTCGACAATGCGTCCTTGGCCCATTTTTTACGTTCGCCCTATTTTTCGATCTCGCTTCAAGAACTGGCGGACTTGGGCAATGCCCCCGAGACTTCACTTTTTGAGAAACTCCTTCAATCCACAGAGCCTAAGCTTGCTTCGAAACTGACGTGGTTTTTCCAACTCATTGAATCCGGTCAGACGAATACGGAAAAGCTATTAGACGCTCTTTTTCAAAACTCGAAGTACTTTCCAAAAAGTCCCGAGGCCCTATTACTCTTTTTAAAAGCAAAAGAAAAAAGCGGCAATTCGCTCCTAGACTTTGTTTCGAACATCGAAACATGGAAAGCGCACACTCTTTTTACGAAAGTGGAGTCGTTTAGAAACGATGCCGTTAAACTGATGACGGTGCACGCGGCGAAGGGCCTTGAATTTGATCATGTCTTCTTATGCGATAACTTAAGGCAAGCCCCTGTGAGCAGTCCTTACCTGTTCACTCGACCGGGCCAAGGTGTGGGGCTTCGGTACCGAGAGAATGGAGAAATCGTTAAAACGCCCACTTACGAAAAACTCTACGAAATCCAAAAGCAAAGAGAGTATGCTGAGTCCAATCGCGTTTTGTATGTTGCTCTCACACGTCCCCGAAAAACGCTTTCGCTTTTCCTTCCCAAAAACGCAAAGAAACTTCCCTCGGGTAGCTGGGCGAAGATGCTTTCAGAGATGACGGGTGAAGCAACTCCTACAATTTAGGAGACATTTCGACGGGCGGAATATCGCGGATAAGGATTTGGATTCCCCGTCTTTGTAAAGGTTCTGCCCAAGCATCCAGCCAGGTCGCAGTTCGTAAACCTTTCGCGAGAAAATACAAAAGCGCTCGAGAAAGACCTACGGGAGATTTTTTTATCTGATGACGGAGAGCAAGTGCTTCGTATTGAGGCGCTAAGTAAGCACTTCTCGCAACCGACTCCAAAAGGTGTCGCAGTAAAACGTGAAAGCGAGGGACCTCGTTGATTTGGGCAATCCAAATTTCCGTTTCCTGATGAAGTCTTTTGAACTGAGAAGCTTTTGAAAGTTCGTAAATCCGCTTTTCCCAACCCTTCCAGTTCGCTTTGGGATAGCCCACCGAAGTATCCAAAACGGGAAGAAGTTCAGTAGAAAATTCTGGAGAGAGCGACATCGAAATAAAATCCATCTCCATTACGGGGATTCCCGCATTCTGAAAAATTTTTGCTTTTCGGTCAAAGTACCAAGCAATGGGTAACGTCAGTGCGCCTAAGGCTATCCAGGCGAGAGAAAGAAATCGACTTTTTCCGTTCGATAACTGCGCGTAACCGTTCATCCGTTTCCAGTTACTCCTCATCGCTTCAAGAATGTGCTCGGCAAAACCGCCGCTTTCTATTTGATCCACGGTTTCCTGAATAGCAAGAAAGCCCCCTGAACGCTAGAGGGGGCACCGCAATCCCGTGGTTCACGGGCCAAAAGAAAAACCCCAGGCACCGTGAGAACCGCGGCGCCTGGGGTAAGATTTTTACCGGAGAAGAAGACTATTAAAACGAGAGTTTTACGTTCGCCATGACTTTGTAGAAGTTGGTGTTCATCGCACCGGCTTCTTCGTAGTATGGGAAAGAGTAAATTCCATTGTCCATCGTTCTGGGTTTGTTAAACGACGGGAAGTAGTATGCGCCTCTTACGCCGACCGTTAGATCGCGACTGACTTCAACATCAAGGCCTGCGAGCGGCTCGATCGTTCCAATCCACTGACTGTAGGTCGAATAAGGAGACGACGGACCATGAGTCATATTTTCGTAGTAAAAACCACTCACGCCGAATCCAATCCACGGTTGGATCACCCAACGAGTCAGATAAAGCTTGGCATTTCCACCTACGTTGTAAAGATTAAAATTGTGATTGTAATAATTGTAACCAATATTAAATCGACCGTAACCGCCCTCGATTTCAATCGATAGAAGACGAGTCAACGCCAATTCGAGACCGAGTCCCACCGAGATTCGGTTTTGAATATGACTTCCCCAAGCGCCCGCGTAGTTCGTGATCCCGATCATCGGAGTAATCGCAGCTCGCGAGTACGTCGCAATGGGTTCGTGCACTGGAGCGACGAGAGTGCCTCCGTTGACACTTCCATTCCCCACGACATTTCCGCCACCACTCACATCTTCTCGGGTGAAACGAGTGTCGCTCCCGTGAACATTCACGCGGATATTATTATTATTTTGAATGGGCATCTCATTTCGCGACGAGCGTTCCCGCTCCTCACGATATTCATTTCTCACATTACTCGCCGCTTGCACGGCACTGGTGTTTGCTGTCTCTTCCCCACTATTCTCCATCTCTGCACCCGCAACCATCGTCGTCTTAAGGACTAAGCAAGTTCCTAAGATTAGAATCAATTTGAAATGTTGCATACTAGTGACCCCTTAAATAAAAGTTTCTCTCTCAAAAAAACTTTGTGAAGATTGTGTTTGCTTGTAGGGCCCCCTATGTGCAGAGTGCATGCCAAGAGAATACAAGTTAACCTATTGAAATTACGCATGAATATAAGTGACAATCCACGTCCCTCTGACCAAAGTTTAGTCACTATTTTTTGGAGTTAGAAAGTTGCGTATACATTCAGCGTCTTAACCGGCTGTCTAAACTTTCGACACTTGTCAAAAGTTTAGACACACTTCCGTCATTGCGAGGGTGCGTAGCACCCGCGGCAACCTTCCCAGCTCAGCACACAAAGGTTGCCGCGGGTGCTACGCACCCTCGCAATGACAGAATCCATCGCCCCTATCATTTGAGAAGTTGTTTATGGTATATGCTTTCACGCAATGCCTGATACACATAAACACCCCTATCGCCATAAGCCGAAACCGAAGGTTGAATTACTGACGACGACTCTTTGGGAATATCCGTCGCAACATTACGGCAATACTATGCAGGGCGATCAGACTTATATCGGAGCCACGCCCTCGTATATCATCTGGAACCTTTTAAAACGTTACACCCGCGAAGAGGATACGGTTTTAGATCCGATGTGTGGCAGTGGGACGACTTTAGATGTTGCTAAAGACTTGAATCGCAAAGGGATTGGATTTGATCTCGCGCCCTATCGTGCCGATATCCAGCAGGCCAATGCCCGTCATATTCCTTTAAAGAAAGAAAGTGTCGATTTCGTCTTTATTGACCCGCCCTATTCGACCCATGTGGATTACTCGGATCACCCTCACTGCATTGGAAAACTTGAAGCGAGCGGTCCTGAGTATTACGAAGCGATGGAAAAAGTCATCGCAGAAATCCACCGCGTGATGAAAGATAAACGTTACATGGCGCTTTATGTTTCGGATTCTTTTAAAAAGGGGAAACCTTTTATGCCGATTGGCTTTGAGCTCTTTTCCATCCTAAGAAAGTATTTCGAACCGGTCGATATCGTATCGGTTGTGAGAAATAATCGAACGTTAAAACGCAATCACTGGCATACGTCTGCCGTTGAAGGCAATTATTTCCTCCGAGGTTTTAACTACCTTTTCATCATGAAAAAAGAGTCTTCCCCTAAGAAGTCATAAGCAGAAGCCATTCGTTTTTTGAATACCCTGCCTTTTAAAAATCACTGTCACTGAACTCTACACGTCTCCAAAAGTTCGACAGGTGTCATTTAGCTTGTACATCCGTCTAATTCTTAAATTCTGTACAAGGATCAGACAAATTCACATCCGATAGACAGCCTGAGCTTGCTGGCACATCAACTGCAGTCAATCTGCATACAAGCTTTTTCGGGGAGACTTCATTATGTTGAAAAATTCATTATTGGTGACGCTGATTTGTTTGGGGGCGATTCCATTCGCAGCTTGCTCCAAAAAGAGTGCCGACACTTCGGCAAGCACCGTTTCGACTTCCAATACTTCGGGAACGACGGTCACAGGGACGACGCTGACGGGGACCACTGTCACCACATCGGCCACTCCGACTCCGCTCGCGAGTGCGACGCCCGTTCCGGTCGACGCAACGAACGTGTCCACATTAGCTCAATCCGTGACATCTATCAGCGCCGAACTGGCCGCTTTTAAAAACGCAATTCTTTCTTCTATCTTTACGGTCGGACAAGGGGGAACAGGAGCGAATAACGTTCCGCTAGCTCGAGTGAATTTAGGAATTGGTTCGGTCATTACTCGCTACGGTAACGATAACGTCCCCACCAATGCTCCCTACGGAACAACATTATTAGCGAAGGGACTTGCGGTGGCGTCCTACTATTCTCATGGTAGCAAAGACGTCGAGTGTATTGCCGAAGCGTTAAAATATGAGGATAGAGGTTCAGCAACCGCTGGGATTTACGGCGACGTTCGATATCCTGTTGTTACCTCGAGCAATGCGGCTTACCAGCCGACAGATATTCCAATCCAAAAACAAATTTCTTGCGCTCAACTTTATGTGCCCGCTCCCACTTATGTCATGAAGGGAAGTCCTAACTGCCCCGCAAACTGGTCGCCGATTTACTCCGGATGGCTCATGGCAGGTCACTACACTCAAGGTGGAGCGGCTCCAAATGCAATCTGCGTCGCTCGAGGATCGGACTTCAACCTCAACAGTCCAACATACACTTCCTCTTACTCAATGATTTACGGAACACATCTTGAAATCACTCCTGCACCGCAAGGGCAACCGAGCAATGTTTGGCTTCCTTGCGCAGTCTGCGCGAAAAACTAATTTTTTTAATCGGGGATAAAATCTATGCTTAAAAGTACGTTGTTAGTAACCATCATCTGCCTGGGCGCGATTCCATTTGCAGCCTGCTCTAAAAAAAGTGCCGACACTTCACCAAGTACCGTCTCGACGACGACTACGGGGACGACGGTGACCGGAACGACACTCACAGGAACCACCGTGACGGCGAATCCTACCGCACCCCCTCTTGCGAGCGCGACTCCCCTTCCCGTCGATGGAACGAGTGTCGCAACACTGACGCAGTCGGTGACTTCGATCAGTAGTGAATTAGCCGCGTTTAAAAATACGATTCTCTCTTCGATTTTTAGTATTGGACAAGGCGGAACCGGTGCGAACAATATTCCTCTTGCTCGAGTCAATTTAGGGATTGGCTCTGTCATTACACGTTACGGAAATGATAACCTTCCTTCGAACGCTCCCTACGGTTCCAGTCTTCTCTTTCAAGGGCTTGCATTTTCTTCTTATTATTCGCATTCAAACAAAGACATTGAGTGCGTTGCAAATGCACTCCAGTACCAAGACAGAGGCGCCGCGGTTCCTACAAGTATTGCCGCCGACGTTCTTTATGCAGCCGTCACCAACGTCGATGGTTCTTATTCGCCCACCGATATTCCGTCTGGCAAACAAGTGAGCTGCGCTCAAATTTATGTTCCCGCACCCACGTTTGTAATGAAGGGGAGTCCTAACTGCCCATCAGGATGGTCTAGTATTTACTCGGGTTGGTTAATGGGCGGATATTATTATTACGGCGGAACAGCCGCGAACTCTATCTGTGTGGCTCGCGGAAATGACTTTAGCTCTCAAACGGGCGGTCCTCCACCCGATTCAACCTACGCGCCTCTCATGGGAATGCACACGCGAGTGAATCCCGCTCCTCAAGGTCAACCGAATAACCAATGGTTACCTTGCGCAGTCTGCGCGAAAAACTAAGATTCAAGAACATCCAGAGGTGGCGCCACAGCTCACACATCGTAAGCAGGTGCCCCCTCTGACTAATGTAAACTGCCCGCAGTCTCCACAAGGATCGCCTTCATACCCTTTGGTTTTCGCAAGTCTCACCGACAAAGCATTATCGTCATTCCACTCTTCTCTTGAAATCGCGATATCGGTCTCGGCATGCAGATGCAATGATTGCGACGAATGCGAAACCACCTCGGAAGCTACAGATCCCATCCCCATTCCACCTAAACTCATCTGGGGTGATTGCGGTGAGGAGGCTAAGGGGACCTCACGGCTGAGTTCTTTCGGCGGAACGTGGACGAGATCTGTCCTTCCTAAGTAGTTCATTGCTAAATCGCGGAAAATAAAATCCACGACCGATGAACAAAATTTAATATTGTCATGATCCATCACATGCCCATTGGGCTCGAAACGAAACATATGAAACTTATTGACGTACTCTTCGAGCGGTACTCCATACTGCATTCCCATCGAGACCGCGATGGCAAACGCATTCATGAGGCTTCGATAGGCCGCGCCTTCTTTGTACATGTCCACAAAGATCTCGCCTAAGGAGCCGTCTTCGTATTCGCCAGTTCGTAGGTACAGTCTTTGTCCTGCGATCGTGGCTTTCACGGTGTAACCATTCCGACGTTTGGGGAGTTCTCGACGCATCGACATTCGCGCTAGCTGTTGGGCGACCTCGGGAATTTTTTCTTCGATTCGGACATTTTGAGCTTCTTCTTCGTCAAGGCTCTCGAAAAGATTTTGCATCAAGTTTGCGTTTAAAGGTTGCGACAATTTTGAAGCATCTCGATAAATCGAAATGGCTTTGAGTGCTTTTTTCCAAGAAGAGTAAAATGCTTCTTCAACATCTTTAATCGATGCTTCATTAGGCATGTTGATCGTTTTACTAATCGCGCCGCTGATGAAACCTTGGGCAGCTGCCATCATATCAATGTGCGTTGTGTAATGAAGAAACCTTTTTCCGTATCGTCCGCATTTATTTGCGCAATCGAACACAGCGTAGTGCTCTTGCTTTAAATGCGGGGCGTTTTCAACAGTCATTGTACCCGCAACGTATTTATTGGCCGCTTCGATTTCTTCGCTCGAAAACCCTAAGAACTCGAGCATATCAAAATCAGGAGAAACCATATCTTCTTCACTGATTTTGAGCGTATTTCTGCAGACCTCTTCTCCGACGCTAAAAGGATTGATTAAGAATCTTAGATCAAAAGCTTCTCTAGCACCCGCTTCCAAGGTTTGGATAACGGAGTCAGGCAAACCCAGTTCTTTCAACTTCTTGGGATTGATAAACGGCGCGTTCTTCAGAGAACCGTGACCGACAGTGTATAAAACAATTTCTTCGATTTCTTTGTCTGGGTAACCTAGTGTTTTTAAGGCGCACGGAACACTTTGATTAATGATTTTAAAATATCCGCCACCTGCAAGTTTTTTAAATTTTACCAATGCAAAATCAGGTTCAATTCCGGTCGTATCACAGTCCATAATAAGACCGATTGTCCCTGTCGGCGCAACAACTGACACCTGCGCATTTCGGTAACCATATTCGACGCCCATTTCGAGCGCCCGGTCCCACGCTCTTTGTGCGCTTTTCAATAAACTCTGAGAACAAAATCGAGAATCGACGCCTTGAGGAAAAACCGTTAACCCTTCGTATTCTTCGTTACTGTAGTTATAAACGGCGCGCCGGTGATTTCGGATCACCCTCAGCATCGGTTCTCGGTTTTCCGCAAACTTTTCAAAACTTCCGAGTTCTTTCGCCATCTCGCTCGACGTCGCGTAGGATTCTCCGGTCATCAAGGCTGTAATGGCACCGGTAACGGCCTGAGCTCGTTCACTGCCGTAAGAAATCCCCATCGACATGAGCAAGGCTCCTAAATTGGCGTAACCCAAACCAAGAGTTCGGTACTCATAACTTTTTTGTGCAATAGCGCGACTCGGAAACTGCGCCATCAAGACGCTGATTTCTAAGACTACGGTCCACAACCGAACTGCGTGATTGAAATCTTCTACTTTAAATTCTCCCGTTTTTTCATCGTAGAATTTTAAAAGATTCAGGCTCGCGAGATTGCAAGCAGTGTCGTCCAAAAACATGTATTCGGAACAAGGGTTTGAAGCGTTGATTCTTCCACCCACTGGGCAAGTATGCCACTCATTGATTGTCGTATCGTACTGTAAGCCCGGATCCGCTGAAGCCCAGGTCGCATAAGCCATGTCGTCCCAGAGTTTTTGCGCAGGAATTTCTTTGGCGACTTTTCCGTCCGTGCGATTGATGAGTTTCCAGTTTTCTTTATTTTCAAGTGCTTTGAAAAACTCATTACTCACGCGGATGGAATTGTTGGAATTCTGTCCGCTGACGGTGGTATAAGCTTCGCTCTGCCAATCGACGTCAAATTCGGGGAAATCGAGCGTTTCGAAGCCCTGCTCTGCGAGTTGCAGTGCTTTCACCATATAGGATTCAGGGATTCTTGAGTTGCGAGCGTCTCTAAGGGCTTTCGCCAAACGGTTATTCTTCTTAGGATCGGTTTGAAGAAGACCATCATCTAACCAGCAAGCTTCTAAAACTTTTTTGAGTTTCTCTTTATGGACCCGCGAACCCGCAACGAGTGCTGAAACTTTTTGTTCTTCGATCACTTTCCATTGAATAAAAGATTCGACTTCGGGGTGATCTAGATCCAAGCAGACCATCTTGGCCGCACGTCTTGTGGTTCCGCCACTTTTAATCGCGCCTGCAGCCCGATCGCCGATTTTTAGAAACGACATCAGACCGCTACTTTTTCCACCTCCCGCTAATTTTTCACCGGAGCCTCTGAGCGCGCTAAAATTCGTTCCTGTACCCGAACCGTATTTGAAAAGTCGGGCTTCGCGAATCCACAGATCCATGATTCCATTTTCATTGGCCAAATCATCCTGAACACTTTGAATGAAGCAGGCATGGGGTTGCGGATGCTCGTAAGCACTTGTAGAAGCCACTAAAGTCTTGGTTTTAGGGTCGACATAGAAATGTCCTTGAGCGGGGCCATCAATTCCATAAGCGTAATGTAAACCCGTATTAAACCACTGCGGGCTATTGGGTGCTGCCATCTGGTGAGAGAGCATGTAACAGACTTCATCATAAAAGTGATTTGCATCTTCATCCGTTGAGAAATATCCATGGCGTTTTCCCCAATCCGTCCAACAACCTGCAAGACGATGGAAAACTTGTCGAGCATCGTGTTCACCACCCGTTTTATTTCCTTCGCTCGAAAGGGGCACCCCTCGTCGTCTAAAATATTTTTGCGCTAAAACATCGGTCGCGACTTGGGACCAGTCCTTGGGAACGGTCACATTTTCTTGAGAAAAAATGACTCTGCCGTCGGGCTCTTTGATTTCTGATTTTCTGACTTCAAAAACTTGGTCTGCGTAGGGGGAGTTTAACTTTTTCGTAAAGCGACGGGGAATTTTCATAAAAGCACTCCTTAACTTTCGCGCCTAGCGAAGTTTGACAATGAGGTTTGAAATAGAAATTAGAAAGAGGTGGAGATGCCTTCAACTAGGGTCGAAAAACTCCCACACATTTCGAATCTCGAATTTCGGTGAATTAAACTGTTCCGGTGTTACAAATGCCTTGATTGGAAGCAGTTGCCATATATGTACTCTATAGTACCTACCATAGGTTTCATGTCAACGAACGCTGGTTCAGATCGTCGCAACAATTTTTTGCGTCATTGAACAGATCGCGTTAGCTACTTAAAAATATTTACTATTTGTTGTGCATCAAACGAAAAAAAAATAATTCGACTAACTGCATTCTCTCCAGTTTTTTCCAAGTCCGATATCGACTTTGAGCGGCACTGAGAGTTTTAACGCGTTCTCCATTTCGGTTTTCACCATTTCGGGCAGCGTTTTCTCTTCGCTCTTGTCCGCATTGAAGACCAATTCGTCATGTACTTGCAAAACCATCTTCGATTTCCAGTTTTCAGCGTTTAATCGACGATAGATATTAACCATGGCAATCTTAATCATGTCGGCAGCTGTTCCCTGCACAGGCATGTTAATCGCGGCTCTTTCTTCCATTTCACGCACCATTCGATTGGAGGAATTGATTTGCGGAAGGTACCGGCGACGCCCAAGCTTTGTGGTGATGTAACCTTGCTTGCGTGAGGTCTCAACCACCGATGCAAGGAAACTTTTAATCCCGTCGTAGCGTTCGAAATACTTATCGATAAACTCTTTCGCGTCTTTCGGGGAAATTTTTAACGTTTTCGAAAGACCGAATGGCGTTTGTCCGTAAACCACACCGAAATTAATCGTTTTCGCGATTCGTCTTTGATCGGATGTCACGGTATCGGTTTTAAAAATCAATTTCGCCGTGTAATCATGGACGTCTTCGTTGTTATGAAAGGCTCTCGACAGCTCTTTGTCTCCACTCATATCCGCAAGCACTCGAAGTTCCACTTGAGAGTAATCTGCCGAAAGGAGCACACAATTGTCTTCAGGCAAAAAGGCTGCCCGAATATCGTACTTCGGATCGCTTGCGTCCGGAATATTTTGAAGATTGGGATTACTGCTCGAAAGCCTGCCCGTTGCGGCAACCGTCTGATTGTAACAAGTATGAATTTTTCCGGTGACAGGATTGACGACGGCGAGGAGGCCATCGACGTAGGTGCCTTTCAACTTCATAAGCTCTCGATATCTCAGTAGGCTCTGGCAAATCGGGTGCTGAGTCGCAAGTTGTTGCAGCACACTTTCATCCGTTGAAATACCCGTCTTTGTTTTTTTGACAATCGGAAGTTGTAATTTCGTAAACAAAACTTCCGAGAGCTGCTTCGGCGAATTCATATTAAACGTCTGACCCGCTTGTTTGTAGACGTCGGTTTCAATTCCACCGATTTCATCTGAAAGCGTGCCTTGAATTTTAGTGAGATACTCCTTATCCACACAAATTCCTAGGTACTCCATTGAGCCAAGCACGTCGACCAACGGAAGTTCAACTTCGGAATACAAAGGTGACAGCGAGTTCTTTTGAATCTCAGGTGCAAATTTTTCGTGAAGTCTAAAAGCAATGTCCGAATCTTCAGCAGAGTATTCGGTCGCTTTTTCAATCGACACTTCCGCGAAACTAATTTGCCCCTTCCCTTTTCCGGTGAGGTCTTCATACTTAATCGTTTCGTGCGCGAGATACTTTAAAGCAAGAGCATCCAGGTTGTGCGGTTCTTCAGGCTGTAGAAGGTAACTTTCAAGTAACGTATCCGCCGCAATGCCTCTCAGCTCCACGCCCCAAGTTTTAAAAATCTGCGAATCGAATTTTAAATTTTGCCCGACTTTTTTGATTTTTTCGTTTTCAAAAAAAGGTTTTAGCAACGCCTTGGCTTCATCGTTCGACATTTGACCGGGCAATAATTCGTGAGTCAACGGATCGATATGCCCCAAGGGAATGTAAAAGGCTTGCTTTGCAACTCCTGCGAGTGAAACACCGACGAGCTTTGCGGTATGGGGATCCAGACCTGTCGTTTCCGTATCGACGGCAACGATCGGTTGTTTTTCCAAACTGTTTAAGATTTTTTTGAGTTCAGCGACATCCCTTACTGTCGTATAATTTTTATTCTGAGAAGCTTCTATTGGTTCAGCGGCAGAGTCGCCTGCACTCTCCGTTAAATTCAACCTCTTAATAAGGCCATGAAAGTCCATCTCTTTCAAAAAAACACTGAGCTTCGAAGCAATGGGTCCTCGATATTCCATCGAAGGAAGATCCAGCGCCACCGGAACTTCATTGTGAATCGTTGCGAGCTTTTGACTGAGAAAGGCATTGTCTCTCTCCAATTTCAAAGTCTCTCGCCGTTTGTCCTGCTTAATCTTTTCGAGATTTTCGTAAATCCCGTTTAAAGAACCAAATTCATTTATCAACGACGCTGCCGTTTTTTCACCAATCCCAGTCACTCCAGGAATATTGTCCGAAGAGTCACCCATGAGTGCTAGAAGATCCACGACTTGAGTGGGTAGCACGCCAAACTTTTCTTTTACGCCTTCGATATCGTAGCGCTTATCTTTCATGGTATCGAAAATCCGAATATCGTCGTCCACGAGTTGCATCATATCTTTATCACCGGTGATGATTTCGACTTTCATCCCCCGCGCTTTCGCAGTGAGTGCAAGTGTGCCGATAATATCGTCCGCTTCAAATCCTTCTTTTTCGAGACGAGTAATCCCAAAGCAATCAACCGCTTCAAAAATTTTAGGAATTTGCACAGAAAGATCTTCAGGCGCCGATTGACGATTCGCTTTATAATCTGAGTAGAGTTCTTTTCGAAAGGTCGCCTTCCCCGTATCAAACGCAATGGCCAGATACTTCGGCTTCTCTGTCTCAATCACTTTCAGAAGCATGTTAATGAATCCAAAAATCGCATTCGTCGGAAACCCCTTCGAATTCGAAAGCCTCTGAATCGCATAAAACGCGCGGAAAAAGTACGAACTACCATCAATAATATAAAGTTTTTCTTTTGAATCCATTGCGGCTGGACAATAGCAAACGAGGGGGGGCAGTCAACTTTTCACGGTTCGGGCAGAAAAATTAGAAATTGTGGGATCCTCTCTCGTTAGAGAGAATTCTTGGAGAGCGTTGCCCATGGCGCTGCCGAGCGAGTCCTGAGAAATTAACCATTCCAGGATCGCGGCAGCTTAATCCCACAATTTCAAATTTTTCCGCCCTCTTTGCTGGATTCACGTCAAAGCCGTCGTTGCGAGGAGAAGCGACGACTTGTCCGGCGTAGCCCGTAGGGCGCAGACGGAAGCAATCTCGTTGTAGCGTGAGAGAATGCTGAGTAGGCTACAGGAAACCAGCTCTTAAATTATAGGTGAGGAACCGGTAGAAGTCAGAAGTTCACTTGCGGTCTTTTCCGTTTTCGTGGCGTGTAGGGGATAAGGCCACGAGTTTCCAATTCATTCTTGTGAACATACTGGATGACTTCTTTAAATGCTTTTCCCCATTCGATGATGCGGGTGTATGGGATGGTGGACCAAAGTTTAATCTTGCTGAGCTTTGCGATTTGACCGGAGGTAGCTCTTAAGAAATTCTTAAAGCCTTCTTTGGTCTTTGCTTTGACACACATATGGATGTGATTGCCGCAGATAGCGACTTTGTAGAGTTTTACGTAGAATCTCTTAGACTCTTTTTGAAGAACGGAGCGGATACTTTGATTCTTTCTCGTGAAGGACGTGCTCCCTTTCGCATTATCCGACCGAAACACAACATGCATCGCTCTCTTCACTGCAATCGGACGAGCCGTCTTTCTCTTCCCCTTACTTAAATCCCCGCCATGTTCTGTCGTGTCTCCTTTATTAAACTCTTCTAAAAGTTTTAACTGCTTCATACTCATAAATTAACTTCTAGAATGAGTCT
>CALCZU010000077.1 GCA_937903155.1 uncultured Bdellovibrionales bacterium | reverse complement strand
GCAATTTCGAAATTCCAAAGGTTGCCGCGGAAGCTGCGCTTCCTCGCAATGACATGCTTCAACTCACTGACGACGTAGACTCATTCGACATTGCTCAAACTTCCCGTTAAAATTAACAAATGCCCACAATTAGCCGGGAAGAAGCCTGGGAAGTCTTCTTAAAAGAAGGAAAGAGTTCCAGTCATTTCGTCTGCTTTTTAGCGGGACTCGAGTTTTTTAAGGCGACCGACGGGACAGTTTTTGCTTACCGCGAAAAGAAAAAGATGTGTCTGCTAGCACTGGATCCGATGGGGTGGCAGTCTTCTACTTTGTCAGATTCACTCTCCGAACTTCAGACGGAAATGGGAAATAAAGCTCTGGGCTTTGTAGGAATTGAAGAAGAGTTTTCTACAGCACTTACCCAAAGAGACTATTCGATACTTAAAGTCGCCGAAGAACCTTGGATTGATCTCAAAAAAGGTTTGGCCCGCGGCAACTCCGGAAAAAGTGTTCGCGCGGCTATTAATCGAGCCCGAAAAAATAACGTCCAAGTTGAACTCAAATCAAATCACGAGATTCTCACGCATCCCGAACTGCGAGAGGAAATTCACGGAATTTTCGAGCAGTGGAAAAAAATGCACGGGATTTATATGGGCGGGTTTCTGAATACGACCGAGCCCTTTTATGCTTCTAAAGAGCGATATTACTTCGTTGCGCGCTGGGAGGGCAAAATCGTCGGCTTCTTAGTCGCTTCGCCCATTCCTAAAATTCAGTCGATTTATTTGGAAGATCTGTTTCGGATTCCCAATGCCCCTCGGGGGGTAGCGGAGCTTCTCATCTCCCACGCCATCCTTTATCTCAAAGACAAAGGCTACGCAAAAGTCAGCTTAGGTGCGGTGACCCTCCGGGAGATCAAAGCGATTTCAAAAATCCCGGCGCTCTTCAAAGCGCTGACAAAAGTCTTGGAATTTATTGTACGCTCGCTTGCCAATTACTCTGGACTCGACGTTTTCAGAAGTCGGTTTTCTCCCCATGAATGGCGTCCGATTTTCTTAGCTTTGCACAAACCTCACGGCAACGTCGGCACCACGGCTTGGTTGAGCCTCCTTCTGAACCTTTTTACGGCATTCCACGCGCAGACGGAGTGGATGGGACCTGAAATCCTGGAACAGATCCAAAACCTGTGATACCTAAGGCGGCATGTGTCCGCTCTGCTCAAACCCTGCAATCAACTTCTTCACTCAGACCGAAAAAGTGAATTGGCAACTCTATGGGAAAGATCCCCATCAGGAAAAAGAACTTAAATTTTTTCAATGCCAAACATGCGAATTAGTTTTTAAAGATGCAAAAGTTCATTTGAGTCCGATCTTAGAAAAGGAGCGCTATCTTCAACACAACAATCTCTTCGGGGATGAGAAATATGAAAAGTTTTTATCTCAAGTTGTCGATTCACTAGTCCCAAAACTTGCCCCCAATGCGGAAGGTCTCGATTACGGGTGTGGCTCCGCCGCCGTCATGGGAGAGCTTTTTCAAAGAAAAGGCTACGCTTGTGATTCCTATGATCCCCTTTTTAAAAATGAAACCAGGCTTTTAGAAAAGCAGTACGATTTTGTCTCTGCCTGTGAAGTGGTTGAACATTTTTATTCTCCAGCCGAAGGATTTCAAAAACTGTTTTCAATTTTGAAAAATGGAGCATGGCTAGCCGTTCGCACCGAGTGTCCACCCGCACAGTTTAAAACTTGGTGGTATCACAACGATCCAACTCACGTCAGTTTCTACTCTCGAAAAACTTTCGAATGGATTGCGAATGAGTTTAACGCGCAATTAGAATTTCATTCGCCAGAAATCGTGCTGTTTAAAAAACGATTTTAACTTCAAGACGGCGTACTGCGTTTTAAAGTATACCAATCCGATTTTTCGATCTCGGGCCAGTTCTTGTGGAAACCTGCCCAATCGTCCCATAGAGCAGAAATCAGTTTCGAAGAAACTTGGGATGCTTCGGGACTCAAAAGGTACGCCGCTAAATCGGCAGCCTTATCGGGGGGCGTTCCGGCTTCTTGTTTTTGCTTTAACGCTTTTTCATACATCACTTTTCCGGCTTTCTCGGGGCCGGCGATGAGCACATCGTCGACAAACTTCGTCGCGATGGCGCCTGGGGCAATCGTATTTACCGTAATCTGATAAGGCTTTAATTCATGCGCAATCGTTTCCGCAAATCGAACCACGGCACTTTTCGCGGCACAGTAGTTACTGAAATTCGGAAGCGGCTGAGTGGCCCCCCCGCCGGAAAGCATCACGATTCGGCCTGGAAGTTTTTTCGAGATTAAACTTCTGGCGAAAGTTTGGACGGTAAAAGCGGGAGAGAGAAGATTGAGTTTAATTCCGGCTTCCCACTCCGAAAAAGGGGTTTCGACAAAAGAGCCGATCGAACCATAAGTCCCCGCGGAGACGACGAGTCCCCAGGGAGTGGCTTTGGTTTCAGAAAGTTCACGAGTCATCCACTTTTCAACGCTTTGAGAATCGGTGACATCGACACTAGCGATCCGGATTTTATTTTGAGAAAGACTTTTCGTCTCTTCCAATTCCTTGAGCGTTCTGGAAGATCCCGAAACCGTATATCCCAATTCAGAAAGTTTAAGGGCAATCGCTCGGCCAATTCCGCGGCCGGCTCCTGTGACAAAGACGAGTTTATTTTCGTTCATACGTTTTCACTTTCTGCAATGAGAGTGGGCACTCCCGGAACAGTCCTTTTCCAATGGGTGCCATTCAGTTTAGATAAAAAGTTTTTAGTGTCGACCAAAATCGAATCCCCTTTAGTCTTAAGATTTGTCCAATTCCACGAAGTAAATTCGGGCCAATCCGTGACTAAAACGACCGCATCGCTCTTCTCAAAGAGACCGTCTGGCGCTTTTGAGAGTTTGAAAGGCACGTCCCGATTTTCCGCGGGCGTTAATTCCGTTAGATCGGCCATGGGGTCAATCGCTAAACAATCCGCGCCTGCTTGCCGTAAGAGATTTCCTATCTGAATCGCAGGAGACCTTCTCACCGTACTTGTGCCCGCTTTGTAGGTGACGCCCAAAAGTAAAATCGTTTTTCCTCTCAAAGATCCGAGCCGATCGATGAGCTGGGTGATTACCCACGCGTTGCGGTTTTCATTCGATTCATAGAGTTTTGAAAACAGATTTCCACTCGAAGTCTTAAAACCACTTAGCGTCTTCACATCACGAGCCAGCGTTCCGCCTGCGAAAGCGAGTCCCGGAAACAGAGGCGCTTTTGCACCCACTCGCGAATCTTTTTTTAGACTTCTTGAAACATCCCAAGCATTCGCTCCCGTTTTTTCGCAAATCTCAGAAAGTTCATTTCCAAAAACGACGCAGGTTGCAAGATAAGCATTTAACGCGTGCTTCACCATCTCGGCACTCTCAAGACTCATTCTATCGACGGGAGTCTTTTCTAATCCGAAGAGCGAACGAATCTCATTTTCAAGAGCGTCCTGTTTTTTAGCGTCTTCGGTATCAAATCCCAGAGCGATCCGGTCGGGATTTTTAAGAGACTCTAAAGCTGTTCCCAACCGAAGATTTTCAGGTTGATAGAGAACATGTCCTGACCACGCAGGAAACTGTTCTTGAATCTGTTTTAAATAACTGCGGCTCGTTCCCACTGGGAGTTGCGAGGTAAAGAAAAAATTTGTGTTAGGTGAAATCGGATTCTCTAAAACCTTTTTCAAACCCTCTTGAACCGAATCGAGAATCACTTCATCTTTTTCATTAATGGGTGTGTCGTAAGCAAGAACGATCCAATCGGCTTTCGAAACTGTCTTTGCAAGGTCTGTCGCCCAAAAAAGATTTTCGTTGAAGTGGGGTCTTGCAAGTTCCGCTAAACCCGGCTCGTGAATCGGAGGTGCTCCGCTCTTCCAAGAGCTCGCCGTCCTTTCATTTTGATCCCAGAGATTGACCGTGTGGCCGAGGCTTGCGATTCCAACTCCAACGACCGATCCCAGATGCCAACTTCCAACGACTAAAACACTTTTTTGGGTTTGATTCATGGTCTGCAAATCTAATAGAGAGGGACGGGTATTTCAAGTGGTGACGCGCTGCGAATGTTCCCTTATCTTTGTCTTGAGAGATAACCCAAAATCGATAATACTGTTGGCTTCTTATGACTTTAGGAGAGACACCATGTTGAAACGTTTTTATCCCATCTTCGGACTGATTCTCGCATCTTTTTTTCTGAATGCTTGCGGCCAAAAGGCTTTTACCAAGGGCAAGTACGACGATATGAGCGAGGAACGTCTTTTAGACGACAAATTTAACGAAACCGATATGAAGCAAATTGCGGACACGATGGTCACCTCTCTTGCGGAAAGTGTTGTCGTAAAAGAATCGAAAAAACGTCCCGTCCTCTTGGTCACTCTTGTAAAAAATCGCACACAAGAGCATATCGACATGAAAAGCATGACGGATAAAATCCGTGTGGCCTTGATTAAAAGTGGAAAGTTTCGTTTTACCGAAAAAGAAGTTCGCGAGGAAATCCAAGGTGAAATGGAATATCAAAATAGCTCCGGCTACGTCGACCCTTCCACTGCTCGCAAAAAAGGCAAACAAATCGGCGCCGACTACTTTTTGACGGGAGAAATCACCGACCGAGTCCAAGAAGTCGGTGGAGAAAAATACGTTTACTACAAATGCACTTTCAATCTCGTGAATATCGATTCTGGCATCCTCGATTGGTCTGACGAAAAGGAAATCCGTAAATACTACAAGAAAAAAAGTGTTGGTTTCTAAACCCCAATTCATCTTTGTCTTTATCGTTGCAGCGTTTTTAGGCGGTTGCGCGAGCTATTCGGACAAGGTGAGACAGTCGCGCGGACTTTTTGACTCCGGCCAATACGAGTCTGCGGCCCACCTTCTTAAAGAACTTGCGGAGAAAGAAGATAACGACGAGCTTTTGTACTGGATGGATTTGGGAATCGTCCAGCATACGGCCGGAAATTACGAAGAAGCCGTTAAAGCCTTTTTAACCGCCGATAAACTTGCCGAGATTAAAGACTACACAAGCATCTCACTCGAAGTGACGAGCGTTCTTTTCAATGATCAAGTGAAGACGTACAAGGGTGAGAACTTCGAAAAACTGCTCATCAACGTCTATCTCGCTTTAGATTACACGATGCTCGGCAAGTGGGATGATGCTTTAGTCGAGTGTCGTCGAGTCAACCAAAAACTCGATAAGATGATTCAAATCGCAAAACTCCCCTATGAAAAAAACGCGTTTGCAAAATATCTCTCGGCGGTTCTCTTTGAAGCGCGAAATGAATTAAACGACGCCTTCGTCGATTATCGGCAGATGAAGAAGTGGGGATTTGAGTACCCCTATTTGCCTGAACCTTTAATCCGGGTCGCCGATAGACTCAAAGCGGGAGAAGAGTTTTCGCAATACCGTAAAGAATACCCTGAAGCAAACGATTGGAGATTTAAAAAGGGAGAAGGGGAAATCGTTTTTATTCTCGAACAAGGTAAAAGTCCGATTAAGTACCCGAATCCCCAGTTCGAGTTGATTCCCTTATTTCGCAGAAACTACTACTCGAGCGACTATGCCTGGATTCGCGACGAAAAAGGGGATGGCAAAGTCCGAAGTTACCCACTTTTTGATATCGAAAATACGGCGATTCGAGAACTCGAAGCAAAGTCGGCGGCCATCATTGCAAAAAAAATTGGTGGAGTGGCCGCAAAAGGGGCCATTGCAGCAGGGATTGGTGCACTGACCGACTCTAAAGAATTGGGTCAGATTGCCTTCCTAGCCCTCCTTCTTACGGATAAGGCAGATTTAAGACACTGGTCGATGCTTCCCGCCCGTCTTCATTTTGCCCGTCTCAGAGTTCCCGCTGGACGTCGCAACATAGTCGTTGATATTGTGGGAAATGGCTCAACCCAAGAAGGTGTGAAAAAGTTTGAAAACGTTGAGGTCAAGGCCGGGAAACAGACTTTTTTAATTTACAGGACGCGCGACTAACGAAATCGATTTTAAATACAAGAGAAGTAAAAAATGAAATTAGAAGCTCAGTACAATCCCAAAGAAACCGAAAAAACGCTCTACGATTTTTGGCTCGATCATCATGTTTTCGATGCCCCTGTGGATTCAAAAAAGCCGAAGTATTGTATTGTTCTTCCGCCTCCTAACGTGACCGGCGTTTTACACATGGGCCACGCTTTGACCGTCACTCTCGAAGATATTTTGATCCGCCATAAAAGAATGCAAGGCTACAACGCACTCTGGGTTCCAGGAACGGATCATGCCGGCATTGCAACCCAAATGGTGGTCGAGCGCAATCTCATGAGAGATGAAAAAAAATCAAGACACGATTTAGGACGTGAAAAATTCTTAGAAAAAGTTTGGGAATGGAAAAAGGCGTCAGAAACCACGATTCACTCGCAATTAAAAGTGATGGGATGTTCGCTCGACTGGTCACGTCTAGCTTTCACGATGGACGAGAGTGTTTCAAAAGCGGTCAGAGAATGTTTCTTCCGCCTCTACCAAGATAAACTGATTTACCGCGAAGAAGCGATTATTCAGTGGTGTCCCCGGTGTCACACTGCGCTTTCAGACCTTGAAGTCAAATTTAAAGACGTGAAGGGAAAATTTTGGAGTCTTCGATACCGTCTCAAAGACGATCCGACAAAATATATCGTCGTCGCAACGACTCGTCCCGAAACCCTTCTCGGAGATACCGCGATTGCCGTGCACCCGGATGACGAACGTTACAAAGCTTTTCAAGGGAAGAAAGTTCTCTTACCCCTATTGAATCGTGAGATCCCGGTCATTGCAGATACGTACGTCGACCCGGCATTTGGTACAGGTGCTTTGAAAATCACACCCGGCCATGATCCTAACGATTACGCGGTCGGAAAAAGACACGGGTTGCCTTTGATTTCGATTTTCGATGAGTCTGCCGTCGTCAACGAACACGGAAAAATCTATCAAGGACTCAAACGCGAAAAAGCGCGTGAGAAAATCTTGGAAGATCTCAAGACTCAAGACCTCTTTGAATCCGAAAAAGATCACCAGCACAGTGTGGGACACTGTGACCGCTGTGGAACAGTGGTTGAACCGAAGGTGTCTCAACAATGGTTCGTCAAAGCCGAAGTCTTGGCAAAGCCCGCGATTGAAGCAGTTGAGAAAAAAGAAATTAAAATCGTCCCCGAAGAATGGGAAAAAACCTATTTTGAATGGATGCGAAATATCCGCCCCTGGTGCATTAGCCGCCAGCTTTGGTGGGGTCACCGGATTCCGGTTTGGTATTGCTTAAAGTGTGACCACTACAATGTCGCCGTTGAAACACCGACTGCGTGCGAAAAATGCAAACATCCCGAACTCAGGCAAGAAGAAGATGTTCTTGATACTTGGTTTTCGAGCGGGCTTTGGCCATTTTCAACTTTAGGTTGGCCGCAGGAAACACCGGATTTTAAAACGTTCTATCCCAACGATGTTCTAGAGACGGGTTTTGATATTCTCTTCTTCTGGGTCGCCCGCATGATTATGTTAGGCCATCGAATGACGGGAAAATTTCCGTTTCACACCGTCTATCTCCACCCGATGGTGAGAGATGAATACGGCCAAAAAATGTCGAAATCGAAGGGCAATGTTGTGGACCCTCTCGAAATCGTCGAAAGAATGGGAACGGACTCTTTAAGATTCTTCCTCGCGTGGAATGCCTATCAAGGACGCGACTTGAGAGTGTCGGATGATGGTGTTGAAGGTTGTCGAAATTTCGTGAGTAAAGTTTGGAATGCTTCGCGTTTCGTCTTGATGCATTTTGAAGAAATTGAAAACGGAAAATCCAATACTCAAGATCCTGTTAATCAGTGGATTTTATTCCGCTTGAATGAAACGAAACTCAAGGTGAAAACGGCTTTAGAGAACTACCGTTTTTTCGAGGCAGCCCAAGCGCTCTACCACTTTGTTTGGAATGACTATTGCGATTGGTACCTGGAACTTTGCAAAACGGATATCGAAGAACGAAAAAGCCGAAAAGATACGACAGCAGTTCTCGTCTTAGAAGAATCTTTGCGCCTTCTGCATCCGTTTATGCCGTTTGTCACTGAGAAAATCTGGCAAGCGTTGCCACTACGTGACACCTCGAAATTATCGATTGCGCTTGCAGCGTATCCCGAACCATCGCCTGTGAGTGCGTACGAAGCCAATGCCGCGCGAATCGACCAACTAATTGCAGTCGTCGAAAAAGTAAGAACGCTTAAAGGCACTCACGGAATTAGTCCCGCGAAAGAAATGCCATTGGCTTTATCTGCAAACGGACAAGATGCGATTTTAAATGAGATGAAATCGCTCGAGTCGCTTTTGAAAAAACTCTCTCGTGCGAGTGAGATTCAGTTTTTGACATCCGAGCCTTCGAAGCAAACGCATGTCGCCCTGATCTTAAAGGACCTCAAAGTCTTTGTTCCGAAATCTGAACTCGGCGATCTGACGAAAGAAATCGAACGCAAAAAGAAAGAGCTCGCTGATAAAACCGAAGCGCTGAAACGCGCCGAAGAGAAATTAAAGAACGAAAAATTCATGTCGAGCGCACCCGAAGCGGTCAGGGCAGGGGTTGTAAAAAATCGAGAGGATCTTTCAAGAGAAGTGCAGGCTCTTTCACAGTATCTTGAGGATATGTCTTAATGAATGCGGTTCGTTTCTTACTGAATAAGTACTTATTTCCGAAGGAGACGAACCTCTTATCTTTTGCAATGTGGATTTCTGTTCTGGGTGTGGCATTGGGAATTGCCCAACTCGTTGTCGTTTTGGCCGTGATGACCGGATTTTTAAATGTGTTTCAAGAAAAGTACACCAATATTTCGGCAGAAATCGTGGTCGTTCCCCGTTTGTCGCAGCCGCACAAAGACTTGCCAGGAAAGATTCGTGAGACTTCATCGGTGTCTGCGGTCACCCCGATCTCGTTAGGGCAGGGAATGATTATTAAAGACGGTGTCAGTGGCGCTGTTTTGGAGGGGATTGATCTGAAGACCACGACTCAAGTCACCCCGTGGGAATCGATTTGGGTGGAGAAGCCCGCCACACTCGAGCCCAAAGAACAAAACTGGATTTGGGTGGGTGTAAACCTCGCGAAAAAGCTTTCACTCAAACAAGGTGACGAAGTGCGGGTTTTGATTCCGGATGCGAAAGGCAACCGAATTTATCCCTTTCAGGTGACGGCTCTCACGAAATTTGGGATTTATGAGCATGATACTCGCTATGCTTACATCGACATCGATTATTTAAAAGTCATTGAACAAAAATCGACGGATCCTATCTATAAAATCAAAACAACAAACCCTAAAAAGGTCTCGGAAACGGCTGAAGCGTTAAAAAGTAATCTCGGGCCTTTGGCGATCGTCAAAGTGTGGAGCGAGATGCATAAAAATATTTTTCGAGCCGTTGAACATCAAAAAGGGATGTTGTTCTTAGTGCTCGAAATTGTCGTGGCCTTATCCGCGATTAATGTCATCAACCTTCTGATGATGAGTGTTCAAAACAAACGTCGCGACATTGCGATTTTGCGAGCGATGGGGATGCGGTTTCGATCTTTGTTTTCGTTTTTTCTGATTCAAGGCGGTGCCGTCGGAATCTTAGGAATTATCCTGGGGATTATTTTAGGGGTTTTCGCCTGCTATGGTTTTGAGAAGTTTCAGCCAAGGCTTTTAAATGAATCGGTTTACAACGTTTCGACGCTACCTTTTAAAGTGGAAATTCTTGATGTTGCGGCCGTTTCGATCGTCGCTTTCATTCTCTGCTGTCTTTTTAGCGTCATCCCCGCGATTCGGGCCGCGAAAGAAAAACCGACGGAGGTTTTAAGATATGAGTGACTGTTTATTAGAGACTCAAAATGTCTCGAAAAGATTTCAACGTGCAAAAGAGAATCCTATCCAAGTTTTAAACGGCGTGGATTTCAAAGTGGATGAAAAAGATCGTATCGCGATTGTTGGAAAGAGTGGGGCGGGGAAAAGTACGCTTTTGCATCTTTTGGGCACTTTAGAATCTCCGGATAAGGGAACCATTCTTTTTGAAGGAAAAGATATTTTTAAATACTCGGAATCAAAGTTATCCAATTTCAGAAATAAGAAAATCGGTTTTGTTTTTCAGTTCCACTATCTGATGCTCGAGTTCTCAGCACTCGAAAACGTGATGATGCCGGGATTAATCGCTGGACAATCACGACGAGCTGCAATGGTTTTGGCGGATAAACTTCTAAAAGACGTCGGGCTTTCGGACAGAAAAGGCCACAAGCCGGGCCAGCTTTCGGGAGGCGAACAACAAAGAGTTGCGATTGCTCGAGCTTTGATGATGAAGCCAAAGCTTCTTCTCACCGATGAAATGACGGGGAACTTAGACCCTCAAACCGGCAAAGAAGTTTGCAGCATCATCGACTCTCTCCATGAAACCGAAGGTCTCGCCATCGTCTCGGTCACTCATGACACAGCCTTAGCGAACACGTACCCAAAAGTGTACCGCCTCGCCCAAGGCCAACTCCTTCAAGAGAAATAGTTAGTAAGACCCCGTCATTGCGAGGGTGCGCAGCACCCGCGGCAACCTTTGTACGCTGAACTGGGAAGGTTGCCGCGGGTGCTGCGCTGTTCGGAGTCAAGACATACCTAACAGCGTGTGACAGGACATCCCTAACACT
>CALCZU010000076.1 GCA_937903155.1 uncultured Bdellovibrionales bacterium | reverse complement strand
AGTAATCTCAAACAAGGAAGCAACACGCTTACGGCACTTTCCCTTAAAAATAAAAACAGAACCCGCTCACCTTGCACGTGCAAAGCAAACTATTCCCAGCCCTCAACCCACGCGCTCTCATGCAGCGAGATTGCTTCCGTCTCCGCCCTGCGGGCAGCGCCGGACAGGTCGTCGCTCCGCTCCAGGCAACGACAGGTCCATGTCGCATTGAAGAGATTTTACTGATAAAATGGTAACCGCATGAAAAAACAATGGGTTTTGGGGATCGTCCTGCTCTGTGTCAGCTTTTCTGTGCGCCTTTTATTCTTAGGAAGCCCCAACGAAGTCGTCTTCGATGAAGTGCATTGGGGAAAATACGTCACCGGGTATGCTTCCACCGGTAAAAACTTTTTCGATGTTCATCCTCCTCATGGAAAACTGCTCGTCACAGGCCTCTTAAAACTCACCGATTTTGATGGGTTGCAGAATTTCGAAAAAATTGGAACGGAGTACACACATGTCTCTCCGTGGACGATTCGTATTTTGCCGGCAATTGCAGGCTCGCTTGTTCCTTTTGTTTTATTTCTTATCTTTTTGTACGCGGGGATTACGATTGAAAACGCTTTTTTGTTTTCTCTTTGCTCCAGTCTCGATAATGCCTTGGTTCTTCAGTCGCGGGTGATGGGGCTTTATCCCATGCTTCTTTTAGCGCTCGTTTCCTCTCTTCTTTTTGTTCTTCTCTCATTGGATTCCGAGAAAAAGAGGTGGCTCTGGCTCACGTGCGCGGGGATTGCCTCCGGGTTTGCAGCGGGGTTTCAGTTTACGGGGATTGCGGCCCTGTTCATCGTTTTTCTGGTTCTTGGCGCCAGAAAGTTCAAAAAGAAAATTGAATGGAAAGATTTTTTCGCGCAAATATCTTTTTTGTCATTCGTTGCAGCGATCATTTACCTCGCGGGTTGGTGGATCCATTTCTCGCTATTGCCAAGTCCGGGAGTGGGAGACGCGTTCTATCGAAATACCGGCAACTTCGTCGTCGATCTCTTTGAAATCCACTACAAAATGTACCGAGCAAGTGCGACGCTTACGACCTTTCATCAAGACGCCAGCGCTCCTTGGAGCTGGCCGATTATGACGAAACCCATTTTTTACTGGCAAGGGAAAGACCGTTCTCTCTATTTCATCGGTAATCCCGTTGTGTGGTGGGGCATTTCGTTTTTGTTTGTTTGGGATTGTTTTCAGAAAAGAAAAAAGAAACAAGACTCCGTTCAAAATGAGAGAAAGCTTATTTTGGTCAGTTTTTTAATCTCTTACATCCCATTGATGTTAATGAAACGCGTTCTTTTTCTTTACCACTACCTTACACCCCTCACCTACGCCGAACTTTTTGTGGGAATGAGTGAAAAACCTTACACCGGCTGGAAGTTCTATACCGCAGTGATTCTCGTCATCTTGGGCTTTATCTACCTTTCGCCCGTCACCTATGGATACTCGATGCCTCCTTTCTATTGGAAGTCTCTCCCATGGAGGTTAGTCCATTGATCTCTCAAAATCGTTTTCTCTCCCTCACCGCATTTCTTGCATTTGCTGCGTTATTGATTCGCGGCTTTGTGATTTTCTTTTCGAATCACTACAATTTCGCATGGGAGGGTTTAAACCTTTACGGAATTTTAACGGTCGCCGATGGCCATTCTCTGTATGCAAATCGAGAGACTTGGCCGTTTCATGATTACCTGTACATGCCACTACATGCGACGGTGACAGGAAATATTTTAAGACTGCTCGAAATTTCTTCACTCCGAACGCAGATCCGTTCGGTTCGGGGGTTAAACATTCTCCTCACTCTCGGCTTTATCTTCTTTTACTACAAGAAGCTCATCCAACCAGAAAAACTGCGCGCATTTTCATTTGCGATCGTTTGCTTGCTCGCCGGATTCAAAATCACCGACTATATTTTTTCGGCGCGCAACGATATTCCGACACTTTTTTTAGACACCTCAGCGCTCATTGCGTTTTTTTATTGGATTCGTGAGAGAAAAATCAAATCTCTTTTCTTATTCACCTTATTCAGCGCACTTGCCTTCACCTGCCGACAGAACTCGATTCCCATTGCGGCCTCCGGGTTTCTTTGGCTGCTCTTTGTTCAAAAAAAGTTTCGTTATTTCGTAACCTTCGCACTCCTTTGGCTCACCTTCGTAGGAACATTCACAGGTCTAATGATTCAGTGGGATTTTCAAAGACTCTGGCATCAAGCGTTTGAGTTGTACGACTTTGGTTTTAGAGAGATGTTTTGGTTGAACTCGAGTAATGTCACTGTTTATGTCACTCATTTCTTATTTCTGATTTTAGGCGGGTTAGGAATCAAAGAAGCTTACTTAACGAAGCGTCCCGAACTGAGATTTTTGCTCTTAGCCCTTACGTTAAGCGTCTTCCCGTCTTCGGTCCAATTCTTCAAAATGGGAGGGGACTACAATTATTTCTTTCAAGCCTTTATCGTAGGAATTTTCTTTGCAACCCTCGCGTTTGAACGACTCTTTAACGATTTAAAATTCCAAAAAAAGCTCACGATCGCTTGTTGCATTCAGTTTGTTTTAATCACCGTCTGCTACGGTCTCAAAACACAGTCTGCCGTGCAAAATAACGCATACCCTTTCGAAGCGATGGCCCGAACTATCCGCGAAGAACTCAAACCTTACGGCTATGTTTATGGAAAACTCGATTCAAACATGATTCTCTATTTAAAAGGTTGGTCGGCACACGGGGTGGACGTGTCGTCAGGTTCGTATATTGCGATTCTTGCAAAAGAAAAAACAATTTGGATTCTTGAAGATCTCCAAAAAAAAGTGGAAAGCGGGGTAGTGCCTTGGGCGGTTGAAGCGGACCCTATTTGCGAAAAAAGAAACTTAGGGGACGTTTTTTACCACTTTGATCCGGAGATCCAGCGAATCTTTTCGAAGTTCAAACTATCTAAAAAGCTTGGCTCGTGGCTATGCGTTTATGAAAAGTAAGCCGCGCTTTTAAACTCCTGCCAAGTTTTGAAATTCTCTCGGCCCATTCCTGGCCCAAAAACTTTGCGATAATGCGATAGGATTTTCTTTGCCATTGATATTGGCTCGGACCCAAAGAGCGCGACAATCGGAAGGCATTTTTCGCCATCTTCTTTTGTCCTGAGAGAAATAACTTCGTCCCCATCTTTGCCGCTTTGTCTGACAAGTACCGGTGATAGCTTTGGGGGATATCGGTTGCGAGATACTCAATCGACTTTAAAGTATCCGTCGAAGTTTCGACCGAGTTTTGACTCCGACTCTCTTGGCGAATGCGAATATAAACCAAAGGCTCATCGATGACTTCAATCACGGGATTTTTTAGTGCCATTCTCACATGGAAGTCCCAGTCTTCAGATTGCCAAAGTTCTTCTCGATAGCCTCCTAGTTGTTCGACGAGAGTTTTGCGGTAGGTTCCTGAAGGAACAAGAATAAAACCTTCGATCGCAAATTTTAAAAGCGATTTATTGTCTGCAAGTGGCGCGACTTCCATGACTCTAGCGAGAAAGACCTCACTTCCTCGGTAGGAAGTCACTTCGGTGAAAATCGCATCGGATTTTCCAAAATGAGAACTGACTTTTTCAAACCACTTTTCATTGAACCAATCGTCTGAGTCATGAAAATGGATGTATTCGCCTTTTGCTTCTTTTAAAATGAGATTGCGCGCTTTCGCCGGCCCCAGATTGGCTTCTCCGCGAATGATGCGCACATTTTCGGATTGTAAAACATAACCTCGAGCCGGAAACTCCGAAGCATCGTCATAAATCAGAACTTCGACTGTATTATCGATTTGCGAAAGGAGACTTTTGACACAACTCGAAAGCAATTCGCATTCGTTGTGATACGTAATGCCGACCGTCAGGCGTTTGGGGGTCATTTCCCTATTGTATCAAAATAATCCGTCAGTTGTGAAAAGGATTCAAAACTCTTCAAAGGAGAGAGAGCTCTGCCAAAGCCGTAAGTCACGTGGAAAAAATCGACGCCTGCAGATTTCGCTGAGGACTCATCCCCGAGCGTGTCTCCGATATAGACAGGAGCCTTCAGCTGATTTCTTTCGCAGATGAGTTTGATATTCTCGGCTTTGAGCCAACGTTGATGCCCGAAACACTCCGCATCTTTAAACAGGGATTGGGCTCCCGTAACGAAAAAAAACGCTTCGAGATAATCCGTCATGCAGTTACTGACAATGAAAAGAGGATAAGAATTCTGTAGTTTTTTAATTCCGTCTATCACACCGGGATAAAGTACCGCCTCGCGATTTTTCAATCTGGAAATCTCTCGAACGTAGAAATCGTTCGCAATTTTTTCGCGAGTCTCGCCATCGTGTTCGGGAAAGAGCTTTTTAAAGACTTCGTCATCCGGAAGCCCCATGATCTGCTCAATGTCTTTGGCGACAAAATTCTTCGATTTGAGTTTTAAAAAGGCCAGCGTCTCGTTCCAAGCGTCGGCACAGAGTTGGGTGGAATCCCAGAGAGTTCCATCCAAATCGAAAATAATCGAATCGTAAGCCACTTTTAAGCCATCACAGGGATCAGCTGAGGACGTTTTCGGTAAGTGCCCCACAGCGCACGCGCTTTGCGGAATTCAATTTGAGCTAGCTTAATTTCCATTCGAAGATG
>CALCZU010000075.1 GCA_937903155.1 uncultured Bdellovibrionales bacterium | reverse complement strand
ACCGATGATGGTTATTTTGGCCGTGCAGCTGTACCAAGTGGTGCAAGTACTGGCATACACGAAGCAGCTGAATTACGTGATAACGACAAGAAAAAATATGTAATTTGGTCAAAAAAAAGTGGCCCTCCTTAAAAGAATCTGTTCAAGCAAACGATATAAATCGAGTAGCTACGATAATTTCAGGTTTCGAATGACTGGCGCAACGTGACATCCTCTAAGCTATCTCCAATTATCGCGAGATTATTCCAGTGAAAGAAATTAATAGAGCATAGCATTGTTGGTAACTTACTTTTCTTAAGAATGTCTGCACCTTACCCGATAAGGTATGCATGTCGGTCGCGAAAAGAAAATCTTCTGAAATCCCCTCTATCGCTGCTCCAAAAGTCAGAAAGAGTGATTATCAGCTAACTAAATCGAAATATTGTACAGGTATTCAATGTTCAAAGGCACTCTACCTTACTGTCCATCACAATGAACTTGCGACTCCGCCAGATGAGAGCCAACAGCAACGTTTTGATTATGGGAAGCAAGTCGGTGTGGCAGCTCAAAAATACTATCCAAATGGCTTATTAATTAAAGCTGACCATTTTCATCGAGATGAAGCTGTTGCTGAGACCAAGAAAGCCATTTGCAATGAGGCATCTGCAATCTTTGAAGCGGCATTCTTCTGGGAAAAAATATTAGTACGTGTAGATATTCTGCGTAATAACTTAGATGGTACTTGGGACCTGATAGAAGTGAAGTCCAGTACCAGTGTAAAGGATGAACACATTCCTGACATGGCTATTCAACGTTACGTTGTCGAGAAGTCAGGGATCAAAGTTCGCTCAAGCATACTAAAACATATTAACAAAGAATGCGTCTCTCCGAATTTTCATAATCTTTTTACGGATATCGATTGTACTGACTCCGTCCTTATTGAGATGCAGAAAACTTCTGATTATTTAAAACAAATGTTTTTAGTGCTGGAAGATTCAAATATTCCCAGTACTAAAATTGGTTCTCAGTGCGATGCGCCTTATGAATGCGCTTTCAAAGCTCAGTGTTGGAAAAATATTCCTGAATACTCCGTATTCGAGCTAAGTGGCGTATGGAATTCGACTAAGTTCCAATTATTTGATCGTGGAATTGTTCGAATAGCTGATATCCCTGATGGCGAAAAAGTCTCTAGGTCAAAAGCTGAGCAAATACAAAGCGTAAAATCCGGCAAAGCCATAATCAACAAAAAAGGGATTCAAGAGTGGTTATGCCAGCTTTCTTATCCACTCTATTTTATAGACTTTGAGACAATTAACCCTCCAATTCCCATCTTCCCAGGAACACGTCCTTATCAACAGGTTCCTTTTCAATTCTCTTGTCATATTCAGATGAATCCAAACGGACCCATTACCCAAATCGAATTTCTTGCCAATGACCGAGAAGACCCGAGACATGAACTAGCTATAAGCCTTATCGATGCATTAGGTAGACTTGGAAGTATCATTGCTTATAATGCCAGATTTGAAAAAAGTGTAATTGAACATCTCGCTGATACATCTTTGGAACTTAGAAATGATCTTCTAGCAGTACTTCCACGTTTCGTGGATTTGTTAGATATATTTAAGAAGTACTATTTTCATCCCGATTTCAAAGGCTCAAACAGTATAAAGGCTACCCTCCCTGTGTTAGTTCCAGAAATGACCTACGACCAGTTGAATGTTCATAACGGAATAATGGCTCAAATGCAGTACGAACAAATGATTTTACCCACAACTTCCACTGTAGCCATAGAGGAGATTCGAGCGAATCTACTTCAGTATTGCGGGCAAGACACTCTTGCAATGGTTAAATTACTTCAAATACTTCAATCACAAATGGGTATCGTATGAAAAAATATAAATTAGCCTCATTATCTAAGGTAGCGCTTCGATCGATTTGGACTACCGAAGCACAAGAGTTTACTCCTTGGCTTGCTCAATCTGAAAACATGGAATTACTAGGTGAAGCAATAGGCTTAGAGTTGGAATTAGAGGCCTCAGAAAAGAACGTCGGACCTTTTCGAGCTGATATCCTCTGTAAGGACGTCAATTCCGACCAATGGGTACTAATTGAAAACCAATTAGAATCAACTGATCACGTTCATTTAGGACAGATACTGACTTATGCTGCCGGTTTAAAAGCCCTTACGATAGTGTGGATTGCAAAGAAATTCACTGAAGAACATCGAGCCACCCTTGATTGGCTTAATGAAGTGACAGATTCGAGAATAAATTTCTTTGGATTGGAAATCGAGCTATGGAAAATTGGAAACTCAGATCCTGCACCCAAGTTCAATGTTGTTGTTGAGCCAAATGACTGGACTAATCGTATTTCGGAAGCTGCAAGTACAATAAGCACCGAAGGCCTGTCGGAGACAAAAAAACTTCAGTGGGAATATTGGTCGGCTTTTTCCGATTTTTTGAAGAAAACAAACTCACAAATTCGACCGTATAAAGCAAGCCCTCAACATTGGTTGAGTGTCAGTCTAGGTCGCTCAGGGATTCACTTGTCGGCCACAGTGAATAGCCAAAAGGAAAGTATCGCGGCGGAAGTGTATATGGGAGATGCTCGGGCAAAAAAGTTTTTTCAGCAATTGCTTGAGCACAAAGAAGAAATAGAACAAGAAGTTGGTTCTCCTCTAGAGTGGATGGAGCTACCTGATAAAAAGGCCAGTCGCATTGTAATTCGGTTAGAAAAAGCAGACTTTGAAAAGAAAACTGATTGGCCCCGTCAGCACGATTGGATACGACGCCAACTTGAAGCATTGAAACAATCCTTTGGAATGCGCGCTAAGACTCTCGAAGCTCAAAATGAAGACAAAGCGGCTTAGCACTAAAACAACGCGCATGGTCTAAAAAAGTATCTAGAGAGAAGCACTAAAGATCCACCTCCTCACCGTGCTCGAATTTCGTAGGAATCTTTTTATAGAGGACGTAGCTATGCGTTATCAACCATCCAGCAAATTATACCGATGCTATAGGCATGGCAGACAACTCTAAAGATTTATTCAAGAAATACTGTTTAGACATTAAAGACCACTGGTTATCAGAAGTCGCTGGTGAACTCACCTACAGAAGCGCCCTAGAAAACTATATTAACCATATCGGCAAAGACGTTAAGGCAAGAAACGAAGCTGCTGTAGATCGCAAGAATGGCTCCAAAAAGAAAAATAAGCCAGACTTTCTGATTGAGAAAAGAAAAACTCCTATTGGGTATATTGAAACGAAAGATCTAGGAGTTTCACTTGATGATTTGATATCTTCGGACCCCACGAGCCAATTTCAAAGGTATAGCAAAGCGTACGCAAATTTGATTCTTACAGACTATTTAGAATTTCGGCGCTATGTGCGCGGCGAACTGCGTAGTAAGACAAAAATTGGAAAGTATACGCCCAAAAAAGGGATTGTCTTTTTTCCTGGTGGACAAGATGAATTAAAAAGCTTTTTTAACGAATTCTTGTTGGAAGAAGTCCCCACTGTTACAACCTCTGTTGAGTTAGCTAGTCGTCTGGCTCATCTTACAAGACAAGTAAAAAGGCTCGTGCTAAATGAGCTTAAAGTAGAAGAAGATTCAGTTCGTTTACATAAATTGATGATGGCCTTCCAGCAAGTGTTATTGGCTGACATGAACTCCGAAAAATTTTCAGACATGTTCGCACAAACGCTCGCTTACGGATTTTTTGCAGCTCGTGTTCACTTCGACGGAACTGGAGAGTTTAGTCGGCGAACTGCTTCGGCAATTCTTCCAAAAACTAACCCATTTCTTAGAAAGTTGTTCCGAGAGTTTTCCGATGAGAGTCTTCCAGAAAATTTAGTGGGAGCAGTTGATGATATTGTGGATCTGTTAAAGAAAACTGACATTCAATCAATTTTAAGAGAGTTTGAACAGATGGGTCGAAATGACGCCGTAATTCACTTTTACGAGTCATTTTTGGCCGCTTACAACCCCACACTTAAACGTACTCTTGGAGTGTTTTATACACCTGATCCAGTAGTTGATTATATAGTTCGCTCCCTTGATCAAATACTTGAAGATAGGTTTGGGCGAAAAAAGGGACTTGCTGATGACAAAGCACTGATATTAGATCCTGCGCTAGGTACAGGAAGTTTCTTAAAAAAAATTATTAGCCGCATTCATGAGCGGTGTCAGAAAGGTACATGGGATTCTTACGTTGCAGAAAACTTATTAGAACGTATATTCGGTTTCGAAATCCTAATGGCACCATACTCCGTTGCCCATTTGAACTTGGGACTTCAATTACAGAAGACTGGTTATAGTTTTTCTAAAGATCAACGCCTAGGAGTTTTCCTTACGAATACACTAGAGGAAACCGCCAAAAGAAGTGAAGTTCTTTTCGCTGACTGGATATCTGAAGAAGCAAATGCCGCAGCCTCCGTTAAACGCGATAGACCCATAATGATTGTGGCGGGAAATCCGCCGTATTCGGGAGAATCCCAAAACGAGGGGGAGTGGATCGAAAAGCTTATGAAGGGTTTTGATAATATCGCAAAAAAGAAATGTGCCAACTATTTTGAGTGCGACGGGAAACCCTTAAAAGAGATTCAGCAAAAATGGTTACATGATGATTACGTAAAATTCATTAGATTTGCACACTGGAGGATAGAACAAACAGGCCACGGTGTCGTTGCTTTCATTACCAACCATGGTTATCTCGACAATCCGACTTTCTGTGGAATGAGACAAGCTCTGATGCAGGATTTCGACGAACTCTATATCATAGACCTTCACGGCAACTCGAAGCGTAAGGAAATATGTCCCGACGGTTCAAAAGACGAAAATGTTTTTGATATCCAGACGGGTGTTTCAATAGCTTTGATGATTAGAAGTACAACTTCATCTAAAAGAAAACCCGCACGAGTGTTTAGAACCGATGTGTTTGGCTTGCGAGATGTTAAGTATGACTGGCTGCTAAAACACGACTGGCGAAACACCGATTTTGTAGAGGTATTTCCTGAGACCCCTTCTTATTTATTCCTGAAACAAAACAATAAATTAAAAAAGGAATACGAATCAGGAATAAGTGTTACCGAACTATTTCCTCTTTGTGGGACCGGCATAGTAACGGCTCGAGACTCTTTAACTATCCATATGAATAGCGAAAAAGTATGGAAGACTGTAAAAGATTTTTCCTCACTCAGCGAGAGTGAGGCACGTGAAAAATTTGAACTAGGAAAAGATGCAAGAGATTGGAAAGTGAAAAACGCTCAGGCGGATATATCTGTTTCAGGTCCTAAAAGACAGAATATAAAACCGATATTGTATAGACCCTTTGACACTCGCTTTACATACTATACGGGTAAAGGAAAAGGATTTATTGGGCAACCTTGCTCTAAAGTCATGAATCATATGTTGAACGGTTCAAACATTGGGCTTTGTTTTGTCAGACCTATGTCTCCAAGATATGAGTTTAGCGTTCATGTCGCGGAAAGTATGATTGATCAGTGTGCAGTAGGAAATAAATCTGCAGGCGCGGGCATCACATATTTGGCTCCTCTATGGGAAATTGACAAAAAAAACAAGAAGCCGAATCTGGCGCCCGAAGTGTGGGACTCTTTAAAAGATAGTATTGATCCAGATGAGTTTTTTGCCTACGTTTATGCATTATTAAATTGTCCAGAGTACAAATCAAAATACTCTGAATTCCTTCGCACAGATTATCCAAGGATATTTATCACAGATGATAAGAAAATTCTCAGGGGACTTTCGAAGCTTGGCAGTGAACTAATAAATATTCATCTCTTGAAAGATGATCGCCTAGAAGGTGGGAAGGTAGTTTTTGCGAAATCTGGAAGTAACGAAGTTGGTCAGATTAGTTTCGAACCAGAATCTTGCAAACTATATATTAATCGCGATCAGTTTTTCGATAATATTTCGCCGGCTGCGTGGTCTCACCAGGTCGGTGGTTACAATGTTCTTGAAAAGTGGCTTAAGGATAGGCGTGGGACTAAATTGGATCATGATAGTATCATGTGTTTTGAAAAGATTATTACTGGAATTGAATTGTCTGTAGCTATTGTAGCGAAAATTAATAAGTTTGTGTTAGATGCTGGCGGGCTTCCATTTCGAGGTAAAGCGGCTGCAAAAAAAGAAGATCTTTAACTAGCTAAATTTCGCAATTAGAAGCAAAAACAATCCCACGCTTTTTAGGTGCTGGTTTCGGTGGGGAAATCTTTTCTACTTTACAAATTATCCAACCCCATTTTTCCTTTTTTGGATCGAAACTAAATTCTGGATCATTTACGGATACTTGATGCCGATGAAAATCCAGTAGCCATTGTTTTCGCGTTTTATATTGGATACATCCCGAAAAAGTAACTACACCCACTATTTTCGCTACTCCAGAGCTTTTGTTCTTACCCTTTTTTCCAGCTGTTTCAATAATCGCCAATGGAACTCCGATGTGTTTTTGAGGAATTGGATAAGAGCGTGTTTCAACATTTTTCTTTCCTTCAATTATCAAACTGCTCCATGGCCATCTGACATGCAGCCCAAAACATCGTCTAGACATGACTATCCTCAAGTGGCAAAGTAACATTTTTTTTCATGACTACTGGATTGCCCTTAAGTGGAGAGATAAAGTCCATTTCTGATTTCTGATCCAATTGTTGGCTAAGTCGAGCGGAGTCCTTACAAGAAGCATGTTGTATTCTCTCATCCCAGGAGATGTCTTGGGATGAATTCTTAAATCTTGCTACATTGCCTTTAGAATCACAACAATCTTGTTTGTTAGACCAGAGATCTTGATATTGAAAATAGTCCTTAATTCCGTTTCCGATATAACAGGTATTGAACCGAATTTTGTGAGTTGCTGCCAATCCTTGAATCTTTTTGTAGTAAAATGCGATTTCTGAATCTGAGAAATAACGATCTTCATTCCCTTGAAAGAGATCGGGCCGGAAAAAAGATTTAATATCGATGCCTGTGGCTTTGCTTATGTTATTCATGTTCCAAGTAGAAAGTCTCACAAACCCAACAACGATGCTAGGCACTTTAGATTGAGCAAGCTCTTCTACAAAACTCCAGTCAAAGAGTTCAAACTTCGGAATGTTTTCAACTGAACCGAATCTCTTCTTCACCGAAAATCGGTCGGAAAAATACCCATCCGGATAAATAGGAAACAGTGGATTAATTCTGACGGTTGTCCAAATTCCTGACTCAGAAAGAGTTTTGAGTGCTTCCAATCTTCGAGCAACCGAGGGAGCTCCTGGTTCTAGAAGTTTTGTCAGTTTCTCATTTCCGCCTGAAATAGAAAATTGAACAGAAGAATATCTAGGATCTAGCAAGTCAAGATACTCGCCATCCGCAATAAGATCTGAACGAGTAAAAATAATGTGTGGATATTTATAGAAGCGAAGAATATTTAAAAGTTCTTTCGTGACCCCATACTTACGATCCATCCACATGAAAGAGTCACTCATCGATCCAATTCGGAGCGGTATTCTATTCTCAATTATAGAGCGCCATTTCGATCTACGATCAGTCTCAAGAACGGTATGAAAAACCTTACGAACCTCTGATAGATCTACAGGAAAGGGAATTGGCTGGTTCCAGTATTTGTGAGCAAAAAGTTGTTCTTTAGCATAGCAATACAAACAATTGAAAGTGCACCCTCTGCCATAACAATCTATTTCGAAAGAATAGTGACATCTACTGCAGGAGCTGTGGTGATTAAGCAGTTTAAATGTCGTTTTAAAAACTACGCCGCCCCTCGGGGGTTTATCCCCAAATCGAGCTGCAATTTTGTCGTAGATTGACCAATCAAATTTGTCATCATATGAACTTTTCAGGGATCGAACTTTTTTCCACATAGGTCCGGAAATTGGACCTTCAAAATGCCGCGCTTCAGAAAGCACCTCGCGTTTCTGACCAAGAGGTAATGAAATCACCTTGGGAAGAGACGTTGAGTTAGAGGGTTCTATGTACTCCATTTACTTTTCCCCCTTTCTCTTTGAGAGAAACAGGTTTTTTCTGGGTAAGCGGTTTAACGACTAGAGACGGATTTTCAATGAAACTAGATACAGCAACTCGAACAAGCGTAGAAAAATCAAGGAAGGGGTTCTGCTTTAGAAATTGTTCAATGCGCTCCAGTTCTCTTTCACTAAAACGCGCTGTTCTTGTTTTTTGAAATGCCATAGGGCCGTGTATCCTCAAGTATGACGATGTAGCACGAAATAATGCATGGCACAACGATCTCTCAGAAGCCAAAGATATGTAGATTAGTTTGGACTTACCTTGGACTTTCATCTGGTGAGATATTTTCTATTAGTTTAGTAACTACTTGAAATCATGGTGGGTGCCACAGGGCTCGAACCTGTGACCTTCGCCGTGTGAAGGCGACGCTCTAACCAACTGAGCTAGGCACCCTTTGAAAACTTTTTACCTTGCACGCTTGCCCGGCGTAGCTTCCAGCGGAGACGGATGCAGAGTGCGTTTTACATTAGAGCGGCTACGCCGCTGGAGGTTTATCTTCATCTTAAGGTTAATCATTAATTAACGATTAACCTTAAGATGAAAATTAAAATTAATTGCGACGGGAGGGACTTGAACCCTCAAGCCTTGCGGCACATGCACCTCAAACATGCGTGTATGCCATTCCACCACCGTCGCACAGTAAAAAACTTAGCGTTTTGCAGGTTCGGACGGCTTAGTATCCGATGCCTTTGCAGGTTCTGCGGCGGCTCCGGGCGTTGCGGCTGCGGGTGCAGTCGGTGCTACGGGAGCTGCGGCTTCTCTGCCAATCACGCTTCTTGTGGTCTCAACGATCTTGGATCGGGTGAGCAAGAAGCTTGTGAGCAAAAATAAAATCGCGCAAATAGAAGTTGTTTTGGTCAAAAAGTTTCCGGCGCCTTTGCTGCCGAAAATGCTTTGACTGGAACTGCCTCCGAAGACGGCTCCTCCATCTGCTTTTCCTGGCTGCAAAAGAATCACGAAAATTAAAAACAGGCAAATTAATACGTGGATAATTGTGAGTGCTAACACTGGTTTATTCCTTCCCTTTCAATCCGTTCGCAATGACCCCATAAAAACTGGGGGCTTCAAGGCTGGCTCCGCCTACTAGGAGGCCATCAATATCAGGCTTTGCCATAATAGTCTCACTATTTTCAGCTTTCACGCTGCCGCCATAAAGGATGCGCATTGAATTGGCTAATTCTTGTCCAAGTTCCTTAGAAAGCCAACCCCGAATATGCGCATGGACCTCTTGGGCCTGTTCAGGGGTTGCCGTTTCTCCCGTTCCAATCGCCCAAACGGGCTCGTAAGCAATGACGAGCGTCTTTAACTCGTCTTTTGCAAAGCTTTTTAAGATAGAAAGCTGTCTTTCCACGACGGTAAACGTCTGATTCGCTTTTCTCTCGCCGATCAGCTCCCCAATACAAAGAATCGGAGTGAGGCCTTCAGCTAAAACCGCTTTCAATCGTTGCGAAATCAGGGCGTCGGTCTCTTGGTAAACATGACGCCTTTCAGAATGTCCGAGAATCGCCCAATCACAGCCAATTTCTTTTAAAACGACGGGAGAAATTTCGCCCGTGAAGGCTCCGCTTTTTGCAGTTCCCGCATTCTGAGAAGAAGCAAAAAGGTTTTTGCCTTGAGCCGCACTGATCAAAGTCGTTAAATGAGTCGCTTGAGGAGCAATTACTGTTTCGTAGGCGACCGCAGTTTTTAAATCTCTTAAACGACTAGAAAGGTCCTGAACAAAAACAGGAGTGTCTTTTAAAGATTTATTCATTTTCCAATTGGCTGCGAATACGAGCTTACGTTTTGTCATGATTAGCTTTCCAAAATCTCAAGACCGGGCAAACGTCGACCTTCGAGGTACTCTAAAGTGGCGCCTCCGCCGGTGCTAATAAAATCAAATTGCTTTTCAACGCCTGCTTGGACGATCGCCGCAACTGAATCTCCGCCACCTGCGAGTTTTTTTGCGGAGGTATTTTCGGCAAGTGCCTTTGCAATGAAAGTCGTTCCTTCGGCAAACGTAGGATTTTCAAAAACTCCCATCGGGCCATTCCAAAAAATGGTTTTCAGTCCTTCAAATTCTTTTGCGTAAAGTTCGCGGGACTTCGGACCAATATCCAAACCCATTCGGTCGTGGGGAATTTCAGGCCCTTCGGTGGTCATCGCACTTTGGCTATCGTTAAAGACGAGGGCCGTGACATGGTCGACCGGCAAAATGACTTTAATATTTCTAACGTCGGCCGCTTTTAAAATTTTCGCGGCAAGTTCTTTTTGCTTATCATCGCACATGCTTTTTCCGATGCTCTTTCCTTGAGCTCGTAAAAAAGCGTAAGCCATGGCGCCGCCAATAAAGATTTTATCGACTTTATCGATGAAATGTTCCAACACGCCGATTTTGTCAGAGACTTTGGAACCTCCCATGATGAGTCCAAAAGGACGCTCCGGGTTTGTCTTTAAAGGCGAAAGAAATTCGATTTCTTTTTGAACGAGTAAGCCCATGGCTTTAAGGCTCGTGATCTTAGCAAGGCCCACCGTCGAAGCATGTGCCCTATGAAGAGCGCCGAAGCCATCTCCGATATACACATCACAGATCGGAAGAGCGTCGTGTAGGGAAA
>CALCZU010000074.1 GCA_937903155.1 uncultured Bdellovibrionales bacterium | reverse complement strand
TAAGTGTTAGGGATGTCCTGTCACACGCTGTTAGGTATGTCTTGACTCCGAACAGCGTAGCGCCCGCGGCAACCTTTGTATGCTGAACTGGGAAGGTTGCCGCGGGCGCTACGCGCCCTCGCAATGACAGGGATTTCTACTTTGTTAGAATGACGATTCGACCATCTTGATAAATTTTTACTCGGCCTTCCGGTCGAGAGAGGTTTGTGATTTTCTTTTGGGCGAGGAGTTTATCCAGGGCCGGGCCTGCTCCGGGTTCATTGCGAACGAGTTGCCCTTCCCATTTCAAGACCCAGCCGTCTTTTTCTTTTTTGACCGATTTAAAACCCACGTGTTCGAAATACTTCTTATTCAATTCGCCTTTTTCGGCGAGCAAGTGGCTGACGGTTTGTCTCATCGGTTCCCAAACACCTTCTGAAAACTTGGGATCCTTTAAAAGGGTCTGAAGTTTCTTGTACATTTGGGATTCATCCGACGGCTCGTTCAAAGGAAAACTCTTTCTAAAGCCGTCAATGAACGGTTTAACCGCTTCGACCTGATTTGATTCTGATTCGCAACCTAATTTTTCAAAAGTTTTTTTTAGCCATTCTGTATGGTGGGCGAGAGCGGTGTATTGCCCCTCACCGGAACTTTTCTGAAGATGCTTAAACACTCCTAATACTTTCACCTTACCGTCGACATCAGTCAGAATAGGCCCTCCACTATCGCCCTGAAGTCCCCGATTTGGCAAAGCATCCCAGCGTTCAGGGTCCGCATTGGCTTCGTAACTTTGAATTCTACCTTTTTCGATATTTGAAGCCGTGACCACGATGTCTCCGACTCTTTTTGTCCCCGCTCCACTTGGAATCAAATCCACGAAGCCCGTTTCTTTGTTCGTCACTTTCTGAACCTGGTTGGAACCATAACCTACGGCCTTGGTTTTTGTGCCTTTGGCCACAATCCCCATTTCAATATCCGATAACGTAAAAGAGCGGTTCGCGGAAAAACGCTTATCCATCTTAATGACCGCGAGATCCATCTCAGGATGAGGAATCACTGAATCTTTGCTTAATGAGGTGAATGGCTCGCCCGTCATGTTTGCCTGGGTGAAGATGTCGATCCCTTGCAAAGTGGTCTTATTATCTTTGATACAATGTGAAGCAGTCACGACGCAATTGCCGTTAAAAATAAAACCCGTACAAATTCCACTCACATCGACGATTTTTTTATCTTTTTCAGAGTACGTCGTACTTTTAATCGAAAGCCCAACCACCTGAGGGTATTCTTTGTCGGAGACGGATCTTCCATTCTGAACCGAGGGAGTATTTGGAGCGAGCATCGTGTGAATATTGAGTGGCGTCGACCCTTCGCCATAAACTAGATTTAGAAAAATTGTTTGCGACAAAATGAGAAGCCCTAAGAATAGTTTCACTAGACCGCCTTTTTCGAGATTCTTTATTATAGCAGACTAAGCCGCTTTTTCTTTCTCTCGCAACTAGGCATTTCAATTGCATTCAACTCTTCTCGAAATCATTTCTTAGAGGAGAGAAGCTATGTTGAAACCTATTTTACTGAAAATTTCCCCAATCGCAGCTTTATGGACGAGCATGACTCTGTTAGCCAATTGGCCAACTCATGTGAAACCATTTGCTCATGTTGTACTTTCTCCAAAAGACGGAAAGGCGAGTGGTACGGTCGACTTTGCAAAAAGTTCCGATGGTTTAATGGTTCGCGCTTATCTCACCCATCTCACTCCAGGAAAACATGGATTTCATATTCATGAAAAAGGGGATTGCAGCGCAAAAGACGCCTCAAGCGCAGGCGATCATTACAATCCCACTCACGCAAAGCACGGGGATCCGAGTCACACCGAGCGTCATGTAGGAGACTTCGGCAATATTGTCGCAGACAGTAAAGGTTCGGCCACTGTAGAAGTGACTTTGAAAAATCCCGACTCAAAGGAATTTAAAAATTGGGATGATATTTTAGGAAAATCTATCATCCTCCATGAAAAAGAGGACGATCTCAATTCTCAACCTGCGGGAAATTCAGGGAAAAGAATTGCCTGTGGCGTGATTCAAGCGCTTCCTGCCGTGAATCCCTAGTTTCTAATAGTTTGAAGTATGGTATCTAAGCTTTGAATCAAAGCTTATGAATCGAACTCTTAAAAACATTGGTTTTAGTTTTATCCTCATCTCGGGCTCTTTGGTTTTAGTGGGAGCTCTACTTTTGGCAGCCGATACCTACTGTCATTACAAATTCAAACAGTCGGCCGGTCTAAATTATCGGGGCTACCGGGGAGATGTCGTACCCAAGAAAAAGAACGACGAAATCCGAGTGGTTGTTTTAGGCGGGAGCACGGTTTTTGGATATGGCGTGCGCTACGACGAATCGTTTCCCTATTATCTTGAAAAACTTCTGAATGCGAATTCGACCGAGACTTCCTTCAGCGTTGTGAATTTGGGAATGAATTCTGTTGGAGCGTATTCGTTTGTAGGACTTCTAGAGGATTATCTGAATCTCGATTACGATCTCGCCATTTTATACGAAGGCTACAATGATACGGATTACACAAAAGAGAATTATCACCGAGGCAGACGAAACTCTCCTTTGTTCCGACTGACCGGGTATTTTCCAATCCTGCAGGAAGTTCTCACTGAAAAAGCGATGTTGTTAAAACATGGTGGAGATATTTCCTCAGCTTATCAAAATAAAACCGTTTTTAACGGCAATCTCGCTCAGCGCGTAGCAGGTGATTCGCTCAGTAAGGCCGTGACCGTCATTAATCAATTAGAAAATCAGTTAAACAATTTCGACAAGCAATCGAAAAACCTTGGGGCTGTCCGCACGCCTGGACATTGCGGTCCTAAGTGGAATTTTTATTGCACTCAAATCGTGAATGCCGTGCGGTGGGGACAAGAGCATCAAAAGAAAATGATGGTCGTCTCGCAGCCCTATCTTACCGGTAGCGGTCATCGTGAACAGCAAACAGAATTGGCGGCCGAACTGAAGTCGTCGTTCTCAAACGTTTCAGGCTTTAAGTATGTGAATCTGGGAGAAGCGATTCTTTTAACGGATGAAAAGCTCGCTTTTGACGGAATGCACCTACTTCCGAAAGGCAATCAACTAATTGCCGAAAGACTCCAGCCTGAAGTCTTACAGCTAGCGAAAGAACCCGCACGCCTCAGCCGCTAAACTTGATTTTTAGCTTTAACTCCAATAAATATTGGCTATGTTCCCCATCGCAATTCCGTGCTCAATCGAATGAATTTTTGGACCAAATCTTTCCTGTTTTTCTTCGTTTATTCCTTAGCCATCGGATTTGCCGTTCAATGGTGGATCGTCCCCCACGTTTTTCCACACTGGGATTCTGGAAACGGATTGATTAAAGAGCACGACTGGGTCACCTACCACCAGCTCGCGGTGGATATGGCAGCCCGCATGAAACAAAACGGATGGAAAGAGTGGTCACTTTTTGTCAATTACTGGATCGAACCGGGCGTCGCGGCATTTATTTATTATTTTACAGTTCCAAAACCTTGGGTTTTGTTGCCACTCAATGCATTGATTCACGCGGCCACCGGGGTTCTCACAATCCATATTGTCTATCTGTTTTACCCAAACAAGAAAGTGGCGTTGATTGGTTCGCTTCCTTTTGTTTTTTTTCCGAGCGCACTCCTCTGGGTCACTCAGATGCACAAAGATGGGTTTTTTATTTTGGGCTCGGTTTTATTTCTTTGGGCTTGGCTTCTGATTTTGGAATCTGAAAAAACCAAATTTAATCCCTTTCTGATGCTCGGATTGGTTTGGATAGGACTCGGAATCAGTTTCGCTTCTCGATCTTATCTGTCCCCCGCCTACCTGTTTTTGTCCCTGATATTCGTTTCGTTTCACTGTTCGAAAAAGGCCCTGTCGTTTTTGAAATTCAGAACGCTCCCGCGTCGCGAAGTTGCCTTTTGCTTATTTCTCTTTGCAAGCCTTTTTTGGCAGAAGTCGTATTTCCGAACCGAAACCAGTCCAGAACTCGTCATCTCCAAGCCTGTAGCTCATGAAAAACCATCGGCGCAGGTTAAAAAAGTTAGCCCCCCAAAGCCAGTTCAGGAACGAAAACCCATGGTGGAAAGCGAAGTGAAACTCACCGAGGAAGAAATTATTCTCATCAAGAACCGAGGGTGGGTTCCTTCTCCTTGGATCCCCGATTTCATCGATGCAAAGTTGTACCATCTTGCAACGGTTCGAGATGGTTTTCTAAGGACAACCTTCGGGCGCTCAAACTTTGACACGGATGTGCATTTTAAAAATAGTTTCGAAGTTCTCGCCTATTTGCCCCGAGCGTTCCAAGTCGCACTCTTCGGTCCTTTTCCAGAAAGCTGGTTGCAAAAGGGTTCCACTGAACACAATGGAACCTTCAAAAAGTTGGCGGGACTCGAGATGTTATTTGTCTATTTGATGTTTCCTTTTTTCTTGTTGAGTTGTGCCATGAATTGGCGGCGGCCGAGTTTTCTCGCACTTCTGCTTTTTTGCGGAAGCTTTCTTTGGCTTTATGCGAGCAGCTCGCCGAATTTTGGGACACTCCACCGTTTTCGATATTTCTATTTAATGTTGATCACCGGATTGGGATTTGCTCAATTGACTTCCTTCTTCTACGAAAAAGACTCCGTGCGATTGCCTCGACTCCGTTTGCGGAGGTCTTATGGAACGGAATGACAGTTTTTGGTTGAAGTGGTTCCTTATCTTTTTTGTCTATTCAATTTTCCTGGGACTAGCCGTTCAACTCGTCGTTGTTCCCATCCTCTTTCCTCAGTGGCATGCAGGAAACGGACTGATTAAAGCCCACGATTGGGTGACGTATCATCAACTCGCGGTCGAAATGGCCGCGCAAATGAGAGAAAATGGAATCAGAGCATGGGCGTTTTCTCCGGACCACTGGCTCGAGCCAAGTGTTGCAGCTTTTGTTTACTATCTCACGTTTTCTAGCCCTCTCGTATTGCTTCCTCTCAATGCTTTGATTCATGCGACCACGGGAGTAATCCTCACTCACCTTTTTAGCCAGTTTTACGATAAAAAAACGGCGTTGCTGGGCGCTTTCCCTTTTGTTTTTTTTCCAAGTTCTCTTCTCTGGGTCACTCAGATCCATAAGGACGGTTTCTTTTTTTTAGGAGCTGCGCTGTTTATCTGGGGTTGGGTTTTGATTTTCGAAAATCAAAAGCAGCGTTTTCCCGCTTGGGGTGTATTTGGCCTTGTCTGGTTTGGGCTTGAAATTAGTTTTATTGCACGCTCCTATCTGTCTTTGATTTATTGGATTCTTTCGATTTTCTTTGTCCTACTCTATTTATCAGCCTTTTTTCGCTCGACGAAAAATTCGTATGATTGGAGAGGGTTGGCCTTCTGTGCTGTTTTAGCAATCAGCCTTGTCCCGCAAAAAATCTTGTTTCCTTCTGCCTACGGAGTGTCATCCGTCGTGGCCGAGGCTCCCAAAAAAGATGCGACATCGAAAAAATCGGTAGCGATTGAAACTCCCGCCCCCCCTCGACTCAGTTATGAATGGGTTTCCTCTCCCTGGCTTCCAAGCTTCGTGAATACCCAACTTTATAATTTGGCGTTTGCTCGCAATGGCTTTTTACACACAAACCTAGGCAACTCTAACTTTGATAAAGAGGTTGCTTTTAAAAGCAGCTCCGACATCGTCCAATATCTCCCTCGAGCCTTTCAAGTGGGATTCTTTGGTCCTTTTCCAAACTCTTGGTTTAAAAGAGCGTCGAATGAAGCAAATGAGACATTTAAAAAACTGGTAGGACTTGAAATGTCTTTTGTTTATCTCTTATTCCCGTATTTTCTATTGGCTTGTATCCGCAACCGAAAACGCTTGAGTTTTCTCGCGCTCGTTTGTTTTAGCATCACTTTTATTTGGATTTTTGCAATGAGTTGCCCTAACTTCGGAACACTCCACCGATTTCGATATTTTTATTTAACGCTTGTGACAGGATTAGGACTCGCTCAGTTTTGCGATTTGACGGGGCTCTTACGCGGGCTGCAAAGCCGCAGCTCCAGACTCTTCTTTTTTCTGGGCCTTCATTCGGTCGACAAAAGCGATCAGCGATTTATCCAAACGTGAAGTTTCTTTACGATTCCAAACGTTGAATATCGTCTGAACCACACGCCACGGGCGAACCGTGTAATTAATTCCGTAGAAAAGCATGTAACCGATGAGACGGTAGCGACCTAACTCTTTTGGAGAAAGCGTATTACACCAATTCACCGAACTCGAAATATCTTTGTAGGTTGTGAGACTAATAAAAAATCCATGATCTAAACGTGGAATGACTTTTCGTTTCGAAAGTTCCGTAAAAAGTTCGGAACCGGGATACGCCGAAAACATCGAAATCGAAACATCATGCACTCCGACGATCGCCATTCTCACGAGTAAAAGAAGCGTTTTGAAAACATCCGACCGAGTCTCATCAGGAAAACCTACGATGATATTGCACTTGATGTTCAGCCCTTCGAGAAAAGCTCCTCGCATCGATTTTAACATCGGGCCAATTTTTACTTTTTTCTTAATTCGGATGAGTTCTTTTTCAGATCCGCTTTCGGGTGCGTAACTGATGTTTCGGCAACCCGTTGTAAAAAGCGCTCTCGATACTTCTCTATCAATCGCTTCGCTGCGAGTTCCGCTCGGCAACTGCCAAGTAAATTTTAATCCCCGCTCTTTAATCATCTCGGTGAATTTTAAAATCCAATCGCGACGAACAATCATCGTCAAATCATAGAAGTCGAAATTGGTAGCACCATATTTTTTCATATAGCCTTCAATTTCATCGAGCATGAGCTTGGGATCGCGGGCAGTCCATTTCGTCGTCCACATCGTTGGACTTGAACAGAAGGTACATTGGTACGGGCAACCGCGAGTGGCTAAGACCGGAACCGTGCGTCCGAGATTGACTCCAAAACTTAAACCCATATTTAAATAGTTATCGAGAGGCGTCAGCTGCCAGCTGGGAGCGGGGATATCATCAATCGCGCGGATGCGACCCCGACGGGGATTAATCACAATCCGTCCTTCTTTATTTCGAAAAGCAATTCCCGAAATTGTATGCAAATCTTGATCATTTCTCATCGCTTCGATGAGTTCTTTCATCGTCTCCTCACCCTCTCCCAAAACACAAACATCGAGCTCGGGGCAGTCTTGAAGACAAAACTCTGGCATCGCCGTAAAATGTTCTCCGCCTCCAATGATCGGAGCATTTGGAAACCGCTCTCGAGCGGCTCTTAGGAGGTCAATAACGAGCGGCCAATCATGAGAGAACGTGCAGGATATTCCGATGAAGTTTACATCGGGACTCACCTTGGCAACGATTTCAGGCCCCGTTAATCCGATCGCAAACGCGCGACCGTCAAAGATCATGGAGACCTTTTGAGGGGCTTCGCCAATCGCATCGACAATTTCAGCTTTGTAACCAGCGCTGATTAAACTCGCAGTCACATACGCAATCCCAAGCGGAGGAGTCAGTGGAGCGGCATCAGACCATTTTGAGACAACCGCCGGAGGACGCAAAATAGAAATAAACGGCGTCTGTTGCATCGGTAGCGGATTTTCGAGTAAATTTCCCATTGATATAGGCAAAAGGTAGTAGCAATCGGGAGAATAGTAAACAGTGACATCAATTGACGCTATGTGCTATTGACGAAGTTAGACTAGGTTACGGGTAAGAACTCCTCTATGCAAAGTTTCGTACTGAATACAAAATTTCCCGAGGCCGCGGCAAGCCGGGTCTGCATTCAAAGACTAGGAAAGCAGCTGATCGCTCGAGGACACCGAGTTGTTTTTAATGATTGGAACCACTACGATCAGTACGACGTCGTCCTTTTTATGTCGTACGATCCCGAAGTCGAGGCCGCTCGAAAACAAAATCCTAAAATTATTATCGGAATCGGTGACCCGAAACCTCAACAGATCGATACGACCGCAAGAGATGCCGATTTTCTTTTGGTAAGTTCTTTAGAACAGCGGGATTTGTTTTTGCGGGCGAATGCGAATCCTTTTATTTTTCCGATGTTTCCCGAAATTCCGAGGATTGAAAAAACGCATCGTCAAAACGAGATCCTCCGAATCGGGTACCACGGAAATAAGGCGCATCTGCATTCCATCTCTCCTCACATCACTTCAGCACTCGAAGAACTTGGAAAACACCGCAAAGTAGAATTTTGGGCGATGTACAATATTGAAAAGCTTGGGTCCTGGAAATTTGGCCTTCCCGACCCCAAGCTTGTGACGGTGAAGCACATTCAATGGCATCCCAACCATTACGAAAAATATCTTTCTCAAGTAGATATCGGCATTATTCCAAATACGATTTTAGGTTCGTATTACGAGAAGAAAAAGAAAACTTCTAAAATGTTTAAGTACTTTTTTGGAACTAGCCAAGAAGACTATCTTACCCGCTTTAAATTTTCTTCTAACTCGGGACGCCTCTACGTGTTTTCGCAATTAGGCATTCCTGTCGTTTCGGATTTCTTTCCAACAGCAGCCCAATTTTTGGAACATGGAAATCGGGGTTTTTTAGCTCACAGTGCTGAAGGATGGTACAGCTGTCTCTTAAAACTCGCGGAATCTGCTGACCTCCGACAAAAACTTGCAGCAAATTTGAGAGCGTATATCGATGAAAACGCTGACTTCGATAAAACAACCGAAGAGCTCACAACCCTTCTCGCTCAATTAAAACCGAAAGAGCAAGTTCCCGTCCAGATTACCGACATGAACTCGTGGGCTCGAGTTTTTGGCTATTTATCTCTACTTTTTGAATATTCCATTCACGGAAATGCACTTACAAGAGCGATTTTCCTTAAATCGAAACTTCTCTTAAAACGAAAGTCATTAGAAACTCCCATCGAATCTCTATGATAAGCCGAAGCCCTTTCAGAGTGTTTTTGTTTTTTTTGGTTGCGACACTCTCAATTGCCTTTTTCTTTCAATGTGTTTTTCTACCGTATCTTGCACCCTCGCTTCACGCTCAGCGAGGGCTCATGATTGGCCACGACTCAATTGCAATGGAAGAAGTCGCAAGGGCCAGGTCCACCGAAGAAATATCGACGATGGGTTGGAAGGCCCTTATTCCATACGCCGGGATGGATTATTACCTCCATCTAATTGCCTATTTTTACAAGCATCTGTTTGCAATGCCTTGGATAATGATTCCCCTCCATGCACTGACCTATGCCCTCGGAGGCCTCTTCTTATTTTTGATCTTAACCAGATTTACCTCGACAAAATCTTTCGCCTTGCTCGGTACGCTTCCGATGATCCTCCTTCCTTCTTCGTGGTCTTTATTCACGCAGTTGCAACGCGATTGTTTTGTCGTAATGGGAGCGATGGGTTTTCTATGGTCTTCTTTGAATATTCTTCAAAGTTGTCTCGAACAAAAGCGAATCCGGATTTGGGATCTCCTCGTTTTTTCTCTAACGACTTACACTCTATTGTGTTTCAGAACTTATTTAATCTATCTTTTTAAACCCCTTGTCTTTGTCGCGATGGTCCTTTTCGCAGGCTATTCAATTTTCAACAGACCCAAACTCAGTTTAATGACTCTTTTTTACAACGCACTCTGTTTGGTCATTCTCAGTGGGTGGGTTTTGAAGTTGAGACCAAATGAAATTGCGACCCATCAAAATAATGCCGAGCAAATGGCTGAAGAAGTCACTTCTCAAAACCCGTATTCTCCGACTTTAGATTGGCACCAGAGTTCTTGGGCACCCAACTTTTTGGAAGAAAAGGCAAAGTATCTCGTTCTCATCCGAAAAGGGGCTGTGAATCAAGCGATGTATGGAACCTTAAACAAGGATATTAATGTTGAGTTTCACCGTCTGGGCGATTTATTTAAATACATCCCCAGAGCCTTGCAACTTTCACTTTTTTCTCCCTTCCCCAGTGACTGGCTGGGTACGTCCGGCTCCGCTTTTAGGAAGGTCGCGGGAGTAGAGACTTTGCTTTGGTACATCCTTCTCCTCGTTTCGGTCTCCATCTTAATCTTAAAAAGAAATCCTTATCTTTTCACACTTTTCTGTCTGTGTTTGTATGTCACGCTCTCTTATCCGTATGCCTTGGTGAATGTGGGAACAATGTATCGCCTTAAATTGATTTGGCAGTTTCCCATCATTGGAATGGGAATTGTGACATTACTCAGCCTATTCCCGGTTCGATATTCGATTTTTGACGAATCCGTGAGGGACTATTAGCTTTATCTTATGCATACCGATTTGCAGTTTAGAGAGCCCCAAAACCAAAAGCCTCCCAAACCCGGCTATCAGGTTGAGGCAGAGACTCAGAGTTTTTTTAAAACGGGCTATGAATATTTCTCGCTGAGTTCTAATGAAGCTACAACACGGCTGATTTCTGCTTTAAAGACGCTTGAAAATTCGAACCCCGACGAACCCTATCTCTGGAAAGAAAAATATCCGCGAGCCTTTGATATTTACCCGAATACTTATTCCTACCTCCCCTATTTCGTTGATTTTCTTTTCGCCCAAAACATTCCTCAAAGAATTCGAACTTTTTTATCTGAGGATCTGTACTTAGGCGATCTGACTCTGCGACGAGTCGGTGCGGGGCAGCAATATTCGGGCTGGCATCGCGATACCAATGTTTATGACAGTAACTCCAAGGGTCGGATGCCGGTTTTGCATAAACTGATTTTTTATCCTCAGCTAGGCCGTCCATCGACGCCGCAACTTAAAATCATACCGGGAAGCCATCGACGAATGTTTAGTAATCGCCACATCGACTCCCTGCAAACGCGGATTTTACCTAAAGTGCGGATCGCAAGTTCTGATAATCATGCTCTGTTCTTTAATACCGGACTGTTTCACTCCGCGGAGGCCGTACAAACAGAGCATCCTTCGTTTCGTTTGATCTATTGTTTCTGTTATAAGTACCAGCTGTCTCAGTTTGGAGGGCGAGAGGCTCTTCATGAAATTTATCAAAAGAGGCTTTTCAATGAATAGAACTTCACTCATGAAATTTGAAGCTTCTCTCCCTGCGCCCTTTTCTTTTTTAATAAAAACTGCAAAAAAACCGGTTAGGTTTTGTTTGAACTTAAGAGATAAGCCTCCTGCGAAGTTCGAGGGAGGACTTGCTGTCAATCTACTAGGCTATCAAGTGGCACGCACTCTCGTAAAGAGAACTGCAACCGCTCTGAGACCGCGCGGAACCGTCAGTCGGGAATCGCAAAAATATTTAAAGTCGCTCGATCAGGACGGAATTGTTTCCATTCCCAATTTTTTTTCGGAAGCGGATTTTTCCAGTCTCCGTTCGGAATTTGAGAAGCTCTATCCACACTTCAATGTCTACCCGATAAAAAACTCTCGCTCCTGTTACAAAAAGTTTAATGGCACGGAAAACGCTCAATCTCCGGTAATTCGAAAACTTTTCCACGAAAACAAATTGATCTACGAACTCGCTCAGGCAGTTTCACGCAGAGCCATCCACGCTACGCCCGAAGTCGCTTACTTCGAGTGGCTCTGTGCCGAGGAAGAGATTGGAAAACCCCACCAGTTTGATCACGAAGACATGCTTCATTACGATGTCCCTTATTCCACGGTAAAAGTTTTCTTTTATTTAAATGATGTCGATGAAAAAAACGGCGCATTTACTTACCTGCCTGGCTCAAACCGATTATCTTTGGCGCGCTTAAAATACGACTACAAATTGAGTGTTGATCATTTTAAAAACCGGGTGGGCCGAGTGGCAGAAGGGCATTACGAGCCTTCCGAAAGCGAACTTCGAGAAATGGGAATTCACGAAAAACCCATGACGGGCAAGAAGAACACTTTGATTATCGCGAATAACCTCGGATTTCATAAACGACAGCCTTTTTACAACTCCCAACCGAGACAAATCGTCTATTTGAACTTTAGATATCTCGAAACTCTAGGAAATCGATTTCCCTTCTTAGGAGGTCCCTATGCTCACAAAAAAACTCGAGGAGTTTAAAGAAAATGGGTTTTGTGTTCTTGAAAATGTATTTAATGCTTCTCAGCTAGAAAAAATCAGATCAGACATCTCTGAAGTTTTAAAAAACGAAGTTCCGCATTTAAAAGGAAAGGACGTTAATTATATCGAAGGTCAGGTCAATTCAGTCCATTGCCTTCACCTTTTCTTAGATAAATATTTTTCTACGATTCAAGAACCCGGAATTCTGCAAGAGTTCTGCGGAATGGCTTTACAAGATGAACCCGATTTACGGAAAATGGAACTTTTTGCAAAACCCCCCAAAGTTGGATTGCCAAGCCCCATGCACCAAGACGATTACTACTGGTGCCTCTCCGGTCACAACGGACTTACCGTTTGGATAGCTTTAGATGCGGCAAATATTTCAAATGGGGGAGTTGCTTACTTGAAAGGGAGCCAAAAGCTAGGGCTTGTTGCTCATACTGATTCATTTGCTCCCGGCAGCTCCCAGAAGGTCGAAAGCCAGGAACTTTTAGACTCTTTCCAAAGTAAAAAAGAGATTCCGGAAATTCAACCGGGAGACTGTCTAATTCATCATTGCCTTACGATTCATGGAAGCGGAGCCAATCAATCGAACCTTCCGCGCAGGGGGTTAACTCTGCAAATGAAAGGCAAAAAAACGACTTACGATTTAGCTCGCTTGAAACACTACGAAGAACGTCTGAATTTACAATTAAAAGCTCGGAACCAGATCTAAAGCTCAGTGATGAATTCCTAATTCGTTGAGCCGGCTTACCACTTTTGGATCTCGCAACAAAGACTTTGCATAGCGATTGTAATTTTCGGTGGAATCATTAAAAATTCGATAAGCGTCTTCTTTGCTCACCCATTTTTCTTTTTTGCATTCTACAATGAGAGAAGTTGTGGGATCCCGGTCGAATCCGGTCAATTGGAAATCAATGACATATTTACCGTCGACCAATTTATGCGTGAGACCGTGCTTTGCATAGAATGAATCATTCAGATCTTCATAAACAGCCGGCATCCCCAAAACATGAAGCGGTTCTCGCATCTCTTCCATTTCGGAACCTGAAAAAGGGCTTCGATGGATCGAATGAAAGCCGAGTTTTGACATGAGGATGCTCATCATCTCGAGGTCATAATTATAAAGATGTGCATATCCGGCAATAAATTGAGTCATATCCCGATTTAAGAGCACGGTATCCTGACCAGGAGAAACGACAAAATTCATGAGAGTGCCGCCGTAACCTAAATCGGTTCGGAGAGATTGATCTTCCTGGCGTGCTTTTTTAAAGAACTCTTGGTCCCGATTCACATACGCCCGAGCCGCTTTTTCTAAATCCGGAGTGAGGATCCGTAAAATCCCGTCCTTCTTCAAAACGCGATTAATTTCGGACAGGACAATCGGCAATTTAACGTGCGGAATATGTTCAAAGACATGAGAGCAGAAAACGACTTGGCAGCTTTCGTCAGGCAAATCCATTTCGGCCATATCGCCAGGGATTCCAAACTCGGTTGCTTCCTTCAATTTATGATCGAGAACAAACCATCCCTCTTTTTTCCAAATCGGGCTCGCACCAATATTGAGTTTGATGTCTTTCATTTCATTAACCTTTCGAAAACTGTTCGAGTTTATCTAAAGCGATCCAGAATCCTTCACCGCGGTTTTTATGCCCCTGCCAGATTTCGGGGATAAACGACGAGTCAGGAACATAACGATCCATCTCCTTCATAAACGCCGGAAAATCGATATCGCCCTCACCAATCTGTAACCCCTCGCCATCCACTCCCTTCGCATCTGCGATGTGAAGATGTGCGGTGTAGGGTCCAACGGTTTCAAAAAACTTTTGGAAAGACCACTTAAAATGGTTGCAGGTCAACTTGGAATGAGAAATATCGAGGCAAATCCGGTAGTCGTGTTTTTTGCAAAATTCAGCAATTTCACCCGGATCAATAAAGAGATTGTGATGTCTTTGACCACCAAAATGCCAAGGGAAAGGCGGCATCGTCTGCGGAATGATTTCAACCCCCTCAAGGTTTAACTGAGCTAGACCTTCAGATACTTTTTCATAAAGACGGGGTCTTGCGCTCTTTGGCATCGGAGTATCGAGGCTAAACCCTCCGACATTTACGATAATCAGCGGACGCTGGGTCCTCGGAAAATAGTTTTTGAGCTCTCGGGTGAGATCGACCACTCTTTGGAGTTCACTCAATGATCTTTTTCGATACGCCGGAATTTCGCTGCACAAATCTAAGAGATGATCATTCGCAAACAGTTCCGGACAATGGACCGCAAAATCCATGTCGGTTCTCTTTTCGATGAACTTTGTAAAGTCCTCTTCGAGATCTTTGTAGCTTAAATGGAACTCGATTAAATTGAGATTACTGATTTTGCTAATTTCTTTAAAGTCATGATAGCGGACGGGAACTCCGAAAGGACGACTGAAAGTATAGTCTCTCGCTCCCGATTGTCCTTGCGCCAAATCCGATGGATAGAAGAAATCCCACGGAGCAAAATCTCGCGGGGCTTCTTTACCCACGAGTAATTCTTTATGATAAATCGCAAGGCCCTTTCCAGGACTGCGCACTTCGATCATCTCTTCCGTAATTCTCTGTCCTTTTTTAAGAACACAGTTAATCACAAGACTCTTTCCGAGGCTTTCGCGATTAATCATTTCACCTTGGGACATCAATCTGTCTACTCCGCCTCCGAGAGCGGCTTCTAAGTCACGGATCTGAGAAACCATTTCTTTAAATTCAGAAGGTACGAGACTTACTTTATGATCGACGCCTTCCATCTCTTTATCGAGGGTAATGTGCTTCTCGATAATTTTTGCGCCGAGACTCACGGCCGCTAAAGCAATATGAAAACCGCGTTCGTGTCCCGAATAGCCAATGACGCAATCTCCGATTTTTTCAATGCGTCGGAGATAGTTCAAGTTAATATCTTTAAACGGCGCTGGATAGGTTGAATTGCAATGCAAGAGTGCGAACTGAGCGCCTCGCTGTTTTAAAATTTCTACCGCACTCAAAATCTCTTTTTCAATCGACATGCCCGTTGAAACAATCATCGGCTTTCCGGTCGCCGCCACGGCTTTTAAAAGCTCATGATTGGTCATATCCGCCGACGCGATTTTGTAAGCAGGCATTCCGTATTCTTCTAAAGCTTCGAGACTTTTAAGATCCCACGGAGTGCAAAGCGGAAGCGCACCGAGTGATTTTGTGTAATCAAAGAGTTCAAAAAGCTGCTCGTTCTCCAGCTGATAGCGTTCGAGCAAGTCTAGAGTGTATTGAGAGCCTAAATCCTCACTCAAGTCGTTCGCCTTACTGTAATTCCGATAAAGCGTTGGCAAATCTCGCAATTGAAACTTTACGCAATCCGCGCCCGCTTCGATGGATTCTTTCACAAGACGTTTTCCTAATTCCAAATCGCCATTGTGATTATTTCCAACTTCAGCGATCACAAATGTGGGAGAATTGATGAGATAGCTATTCGTATTCGCCGAAATCTCAACACCGCCTAAATTAATTTTCTTATCGCGTTTTCGAGCAATCGAAACAATGCGATTTCGAGGATCTAAAACAGGGACAAACTTGATCACTTCGTCCAAAAGCGATTCGATTTTCACCGGCGGATCATCGACGCGTGCAAAAACAAAATTGATATTCATCGCATTTTCAACTTCGGTGCTTAAATCGACGACCGAACTTTTCGAAGTCTGAGCGATCAACCATTTTCGAAAATCGCCATCGGTCAAGATTCCGACCAATGACCCCGATTCATCCACAACGAATACAATGCCTCTGGAGTTCGAGCTGATTTTGGCAAGCGCTTCTGTCAGACCCGACTTATTAAAGACGGTATAAGAGGCTATATTTTTGTCGAGAATCATGAACGGTGACATTAATTAATACTCACAAGGGACGTCAAATAGTATATATCCTTGAAAATAGAGAGGACTTATGGAGGTTTTAGGATTTATTCCGGCCCGCGGCGGCTCAAAGGGAATAAAAAATAAGAATATAAAAAGCCTGAATGGCCAGCCTCTGTTATGGCACACTGCGACAGAAGCAATGAAAAGTCGGATCTCTCGGCCCTTATTATCCACCGATTCCAATGAGATAGCAGAACTCGGCCGCTCGCTCGGTCTTTCGGTTCCATTTCTACGGCCCAACTCGCTCTCAGGCGATAAAGCCTCGATTGAAGATGCTATCGGATACACATTGAAAACTTTGAAAGAAGTCGAAAATTACACGCCCGATGTCATTGTATTGTTGCAACCGACGTCTCCCCTACGCCGCGCTTTTCACATCAATGAAGCGCTCGATCTCTTAAAAAACGAAACCGATACCGTCGTCTCCGTTTCGGAACCCATGGAACACCCGGCCGATATGGTTCTCTGTGAACCCGAGGGAACGTTTGAGTACTTATTGCAAGAAAACACGAAGGGCACGGTTCAACGCCAAGCCTTTCGACCCTATAAATTTATCAACGGCGCCGTCTATGTGTTTTGGGTAAAGACTTATGAAAAATATCAAAGTCGTTTTGGTAAAACCGTGCGGCCGTATCTCATGGATCAAAAGTATTCCATTGATATCGACAGCGAGTTAGACTTCGAAATTGCATCCATCTTGATGGAAAAAAATTTGAAAACAGGAGAAACAAATGCCCGGTTATGAACTCATTGGTGAAGAAGAACTCAAAAGCCTCACGCAAATTTTTCGAGAAAGTAACGGCGTGCTCTTTGCCCATGCTCACCATGACCGTCGCAAAGGAATTTACCGAGTTCGCAACTTCGAAAAAGCTGTCGAAAATAAAATTAAAGCCAACCATTGCGTGGCAGTGAATTCTGGAACCGCTGCAGGCTATCTCGCCCTAAAGGCTTTGGGAGTTGGACCGGGTGATGAAGTGATTACCCAAGCGTTCACTTTTGTCGCAACGGTCGAAGATATTCTTCTCTGTGGAGCAACCCCTGTCGTCGTTAATGTCGATGAGACGTTAAATATGTGTCCGCAAGAACTCGCAAAAGCGATTACTCCGAAGACGAAATGTATTTTCCCGGTTCATATGCTGGGCAATCCTGTCCGAATGGACGAAATTATGGCGATCGCCTCAAAACACGATCTCCCGGTCGTAGAGGATGCTTGCGAATCGTTAGGCGCGACGTACAAAGGACGCCCCGTCGGCACCATTGGAGAAATCGGCGTTTACAGCCTCGACTTTAATAAAACGATCACTACGGGCGAGGGCGGTCTAGTCGTCACAAACAATCCCAAACTGAAACAAGAAGTGCTTTATCTGCACGATCACGGACATTGGGCAAACCCCGAACTTCCTCGAGGGCAAGAGCTTCCCGCCGCTGTTGGATTTAATTTTAGAATGACAGAAATGCAGGCAGCTGTCGGAATTTCACAACTTGAAAAAATCGACCTTATCGTCCGAAAAAACCGTGAAAATAAAGCGAAGTTAAAAGCCGCGCTCACGGCATCAATTGCCTCACACGTCAAGTTTAGAGAGATTACCGACGTTGAAGGGGATTTGTCCGATACTTTGATTTTCTATATGCCTACGAAAGAAAAAGCGCAAAATGTTGCAAAAGCGCTTGCTAAAGTGGGAGTCGGAACAAAGAATCTTCCGGATGCACTCACGTGGCACTTCGCCGAGAACTGGGGGCACATGTGGAAAGACTCCCCTCTCTATGCGAATTCATACAAACAAGCGTGGGCGAGATCTCGAGAGCTTTTAGAACGTTCGATCTCATTGCCAATTATGGTCTTATCGACGGAAGCAGAAATTAAAGCGACCGCTGAAAAAGTCATTCAAGCGGTCATTGCTAGCTAAATTATCTAGCATTCAAGTTACAAGGCTAATCCGTCCACCACTTTCCATTTTATAAGTGGAATCTGCAGTCCTTAAAAGGGCTTGCCGGTGGGTGATCAATAAAATTGTTTTGCCCTCGCCTCTGAGTTGCTGAATGGTATCGCAAATATATTCTTCGGATTGTGCGTCGAGCGCGCTCGTTGCTTCATCCAAAATATAAACTTCGGGGTTTCTTACAATGGCACGAGCAATGGCGACTCGCTGGCGTTGGCCTCCAGAGAGCGAACTTCCTCTATCTGTGATAATCGTATCGTAGCCTTGAGGAAGCGTCTCGATAAAGTCGTGGATGAAGGCGTGTTTCGCGGCGGCGACGACTTGCGAGTGCGAAGCTTCGGGCATACTGATTCGAATATTATCTTCGATTGAGAGATGAAACAAAAAAGAATCTTGGCTAACATAGCCAATTTTTTTGCGCCAAGATTGCAAACTCAAAGTAGAAAGGTTTGCTCCATTCACAACAATTTCGCCTAGATTCGGTCGATAGAGACCTAAAATCAGATCTAAAAGCGTCGATTTTCCCACGCCAGAAGGTCCAACGAGTGCTGTCACTTTTCCCTTCTCAATCGTCCAGTTCAAATCCGCAAATAAAGGGCTTTGGTGATCATATTGAAACGCGACATTTTTAAATTGAATATCCGATTCTAGTTTTGAAATCAGATTTCCCTTATTCACATCTTCGAGTTGTCCTGAATCTTGAAGCAAGTTTTTTACAAGTGTCATCGAGGGTAAATTCGATAAGATGCGCATGCGAATCGACGCTAGTGCCGAGACATTGTACATTAACGGTCTCATCGCCATTACGTAGACTCCGAGGAGCGGGATAATCTCTCGGTACGTAAAACGCTTACTCGAATCGACATACCAGACGCCGACTGCCAAAACAAAGATCACCAAAAACTCACCAATGGGTCCTGGGATATCGGATACGAGCTGAGAATGAACACACGCTTTTACATAGCGTTTTAAACGAGCGCCTACGAGGGCTTCATGCTGTTTTTCCAAACCAAACGTGCGGACTTGCCTCGAGCCGGAGAGCGCCTCGCTCCCAATGCTATAAACCTCTTGGTAAATCGCGATGCGCTCCTCACCCAGCCTGGCCGAAAAGCCTCCACTCGAACGATGGGTAAAAAGATAAAGAATCGCCATGACGACTGACCCCAAAACGGTCACTCTCCAATTGGCTATCAACAAAACAGAAACTAAACCAAAAGAAACGCACGCTCGCGAAAAAAATTCTGCAACATCATGAAAGAATTGTCCTGACTTTGCACTCTCGCTGTAAATATTATTCAGCATTTCGCCGTGCTTCAAACGAGTGAAATGTCGGTAGTCGAGTTGGAGATAATTAAATAAGATTCTCTTTAACCAATCGGCGCTTAAACTCGAACGCCACTCCACTTCATATTTAATCATTAAAATTTGTGAAACGGACTTGAACAAGGTTAAAACCAAAACCATTCCGATAATGGCCGACATTCGATAATCGGAGGGGAACAGATCTAAAAAAGGTTGCATCAAGGTGCTAAATTTACTTTTAGTCGCAGACTCAGTCGCAAGTTCCATCGCGGGCAAAAGAACGCCCAGTCCCAAACTTTCAAAGACTGCCGTTGCGACCATCAAAATCAAAACGAGAACCGTTAATCCGCGGCGCCCCTCTAAAAGCGTATGAAGTACCTTGAGTTTTCGCTTCATCGAAAAGACTTGCGAGGGAAAATAAGTTTTCCTAGTTTGTAAAGCTTTGGAAGTTCCGTTTCTAACTTCCATTTTGCTGCTAAATTTCCAATTGAAAGACGAATCAAATCTTTGTAAAGCCCCGGAGTGTTCTTCAAAACTTCTTCGCGAATGAACGTAATATTTCCTTGATTCGCTTCAAGCGTCAGACTCGTTGCCACCGGAATAAAACCCATCTGCCTCATGAGTTTCTCAGTGTCGCCGATTAATTTCTGTCCTTCCCAAAAAGGTTTTGTTTCGACTTCGATATGAATCGCACAAACTCGTCTCGCAGCATCTCCCAATCCTTCGAGCACTTCGTACCCACAACCCTCGACATCGATCCACAGAGCAATATTTTTTCCACGATCGCTTAAGTAATTGCCTAAGCAAACGCAATCGACCTCATAACTTTGAGAACCCTCGCCGGTGATTTCACTCGTGGCGTTTCTCAAAGAGCCATTTCCACTTTCAAGACTAAAGAGTTTAAAGGTTGCTTTGCCGGTTCGATTCGAAACAGCATTCCAATTCACAATGACGCCCGCTGCCTGGACTCGCGTATCGCTTTTTATTTTATCTACCAAAACAGGATTGGCTTCGAACGCGTGGATTTCTGCTTGAGGAAGAAACGATTTGATATTGAGAGAGTCAGCCGCATCTCGAGATCCGACATCGCAGACCAAATCCGGCTTTAATTTTTCCAGCAAAAATCTGAATGCGGAGTAGCTTGAAATTGCAGTCATCCGCGAGAAGCGGTGCCAGAACGTATAATTAAGGGTATTCATCCCAACAACATTTCTGAGCCTCGCTTAAAAGTCACGCTGATTCTGATATGATTCATTGCGTTAAGCAGTTGATATCTCAAGTGACCTTTGTTAAAACAAGGTTTTTAAAAAATGATTTCGTTCAATCACATTCTTTATAAACTGACGAATTGGCATAACGATAACTACATCAAGCTTTTCGTTGAGCCATTTTCGATTCCCCTCGCGTGGTTAGCTATTAATTTTACTCGACTTTCGGCAAACCAAGTCACCTTGATGGGATTTTTCCTAGGCGTCTTAGGAAATTTTTTGGGCTGGATCGTTCATCCCGTGTTCATTCCCTTGGGATTTTTTGCATTTTTCATCATCGATTTTGTGGATGGAAAAGTCGCCCGAGCGCGGGGAGGCGGCACTCCTCAAGGAAAAAGGCTCGACGTCCTGGTCGACCGAGCAATTTTTTGTTTTACCGTTTTTTCTCTGACTCTTTACCATTTCAGCGAAGATGAAAACAAACCCGTTGTGTTCTTAATGGCTTACACGCTGGCGTATTTTTATACCGACATCATGGAATACAGTGCCGTGATCATGACCCATGATGGGGTCGTGATCGCTCCGCCTACCCGAGAAAAAAATCTCATAAAAATTTTTTATTCGTTCAGCTATTGGATTCCCACAAGGCTTTCAAGTCCACTGTTTATTTTGTTTGGCTATCTCTTCACCCAAAATTTCGTCGTCGCGTATCTTTCGGGATTGTCTGCCGTTGTTTTAAAACAGCTGATTATCCGTTTACCGGTGGGAAGTTATAAAACTTCTTTAAAGTCCCGTCTTCCAGCATTTTTTCAAAGCAATTCAAATCGTCCACTGAATCCGTCTCAAGCCAGCCATTCCGAATAGGAACGATTTTGAGCTTCCAATCAATATCGACAAGGTGTTGTAAGAAGCTCGTCATAAACATATTTGCGTGATCTTTTCCGTCAAAAAGCTTTTTTTCTCCATCGGCTAACTTTAAATAAATTTCTTCGAGTTTTGGCGCGAGCGCTGCCGACACTTTAATGATTCCAACGTATTGTCCTTCGATTTCATCATATGATTTGGGTTTTCTCCCGATTTCCGTGAGAAAACCTTGGGGATCGACCTTCAATGTCTCTGCATCCGACAGGGGATTTGAAAATCGAAGAGACCAGAAGTCCCGCCAAGCGAGATCAATCGCTAAGCAAAAAGGGTCGCGACAATCCAAAACTTTTTGGATCACTTGGGGTTCGTAAACGATGTCTCCATAGAGAATCAGAATATCGGAGTCGCCTTTAAGAAGGTCCCTCGCCGCAAAAAAACTCCGAACCATATTCGTCGTCTCATATTCCGGATTGTAAAAAACTTTGAAGCCCTTTTTTTCAATCAGATCCCCGCGGTAGCCTACAACTACCGAGATATCGTTAATGCCGGCCTCTTTCAACGCCAGCATTTGCCGATCTAAGAGTGTCATTCCTCCTAGCTCCACAAGACATTTTGGTCGGTCATCGGTTAAAGGTCTCAAACGAGTTCCCTGCCCCGCTGCTAAAATAATTGCTTTCATTTTTTCACTCCGAAAACATTTCTGAACAAATTCAAATCGAATTCTTGAAAGGAACCTTCCCTCTCGGGATGCCACAATATTCCCGTCTGCGGACATTTTGTGTGCTTAAAAGCTTCAATCGAATCATCCTGAGCTCTTGCTAAAATTTCTAGACTGCCGGGTAGGCTTGATTCCTCTAAACCAAAACCATGATAACTATTGACCTCAATCTTTTGGGACCCAAAATTGACGATGTGGCGGACTCGCACGTGATCTGAAATCGGAGAAATTTTTCCGCCGTAATGGATAAAAAGAATTTCAGCCCCTCGACAAACGCCCAAAACAGGAATTTTCGAACGCGTACACTCCTCTATCAAGGCGTGCTCAAAAAGATCTCGCTCCGGAGCTTCATTAGTTCCTCGGAATCCAACCGGATCGTTTCCGCCAGTCAAAACAATACCGTCTAGCTGATGGTTTTCAAAAAGGTTCTTTACTCCTTCTCGAGGTAAGTAGTTTGGCAGCGGAACGGGAATCAATTTAAGAGAATCAAATAAGACTGCCCAGTTTTGATCGAGGCAATCTCTGCGTTCTCCAGTAGAAGTCACTTCCACTCTTTGAGTGAGTCCAATTCTTTTCATTGAATCACTTTCAATTTCTGATCTTTGCAATCTAGATTAATAACTTTTGCAATTTTCAGTTCTTCATAAAGCTCTTCTCCAATACCGATCGCCGCTGGAAGCCCTAGCTCCGCCGCGCGAATGGTCATGTGAGAATTCGATCCCCCATACATCGTGATGAGTCCTTTAATTTGGTATCCGAAAAGCCAATCATAGCCCGGATCGGCTTGCGGAATTAAGATGATCTTTCCTCGAAGCGAGTTCTTGTCCGCCCCGTCTTGAAGAAGCGAGATCTCGCCCGTGATTTGCTGGTGGGTCACAAAATTGGGCTCTGTATGCATTCGTTCAAATGCTAAAAAATCGTTTTCCGAGGTTAGAATGGGAGGAAGCTCTACCAGATGAGCCATTTTATTGGAAAACAGTCCCGCATCCGCAAGCCGCTCTAATCCCTTTTGAATCTGGGTCTCAGAAGAGACTTGGAAGCCCATCAAATCATTTAAAGACAGATGGGATAGTTTTTCTTTCTCAATCCGGTGTTCCAATCCAAATTCTGAAATTTTATCCAGCGCTAAACTGATATTACGAGTGAAGACAAATTTTGCATATTCTCGGCCTTCGATGGCATTTCGCAGAAATTTTTCGAACGCCTCGAACTCGATTCCTAATTGTGATTGAGAGAGCGCTTCTTCGATTTTTTTACGAGTCTGAACATTCCAAACAAACGCGGATTCCGCCTTCTCAGATTTTTTCACCATGTGTTTTAAGTATTGCTCTGCATTTTCACGATAAGACTGAGAGGTGATTTCGTAAGTCCCGGGTCGTAAGTGCCCGTAACGTTTTTTAAATTCTTCCCAAGACAGCTCGTTATGAGCAACCAAACTTCCATCTCTTTCAAACTGCCGGGTGACCGTATTTAATGAATTCAAAAACGATTCCCGTTCAGCCGATGTGATGACCTTCAAAGATTCGAGCGAACGCAAAAGTGAAATCGCAACAAAACCCAACCTCGCCAAGTGAGCGAAAGGCAGTGTTCCAAAGCGTTTACAGTCTTCCAAAAGCAAGCGAACTTTTGAAAGTGTGGGTAGAGACGAAGTTTCTGTCGCCTCAAAGCGTTTTTTTAAAATTTCAATCTGAGCGAGTGAGGTTTCACAGCATTCAAATTTTGATTTTGTTAAATCAATAAGAGCTGATTTCAAAGTACCGATTTCATCTTCTGTAAAACCAGAAATTGCCAATCGCTTTTTCGCAAGCATCTCAAAATCAAACGTAAAACACGTAAAAGCAACCTCAAACTCCACCTTGTCATGAAAGTGCGGATAGTTTTTTAGACGGTTGAGATAATAGTTTACGAGTTTTTCCTGAAGGGCGTCGGGGAGATGCGCTGGAATAAAAGAATTAAAAGTGCAGCGAACGTCGACGTACGGATGACCCGCAAACACGCAAAGTAGAGGCGCGGGTCGAACATCGCGATATCCAAACTCGGCTCTTTGAGTCGCCCAAACTTCATCCGTCACTAGGAACTGATAGAGGCTTAACGCTAATTTTCCAGGACGAGTGCCGACAATTTCGGCAGGGTTCCAATCCGGCATCACTCCAAAGAGAGTCTTATCGCCATGTAAGTGCGGCGGTTTAGCCTGTCGGCTCTTAAAAAGGTTTACTGCAGACTGGATGACTTGATGGACATCTTCATCCGAAACCGACGTAAAATTTTGATTTGCGGCAATTCGACGCAGTTGAAAAACCACTACCTGCCCATTTCTATCGACGGCAAATTCGATATCGAGCGCGTCATATCCGACTAAAGCCTCTAACTCTTTTATCGCATTTAAAACTTTGAGAAGCCGCGCGGAAAGTAAAAGATTTTCCAAGGGTGCCGCGCGAGCGATTAAAACTGTTTTCGTGTCCCGCCCAAGACCGCTTGTAACTGACTCGGTACTGTGTGTGACATCATCGTAATTAAAAACGTAGTAGGGAGCCCCTTGATTTAAAGTGCGGGTCAACACAACGCCACTCATCTGCACTTCTTCGAGCATTTCTTGAACCAAAACCTGATTGATCCCGCTGCTATCCGGATAAGAGGCAATCACTTTCTCGGTGGCCCGAACGAATTCGTCGTCATCGCTTCCTGAAACATTTAATACGCTTTCGAATTGCCCGGCACAAGATGCGGTCGCACTGTCTTCAACGACGGCACTGCTTCTCACGATCACGCGATTGTTTCCAAAAGACTTTCGAACAAGCCCCACAAACGCCTCTTGTCGCATCCTCCATTCACCCACTGTGAAGCTCACTTGCTCACCAATTCGACTCTGCCGAACCAAAGGCCTTAAACGCTCTAAAGTTTCGGCTTTTGTTCCCAAAATAAATTGTGCCAAATCCTCGGTTTCGTTGAGTTCCGCCCACTCGCCTTCGACCTCCACATTTTGCACAACCAGACCACTGTCTTTAAGGCGAGTAATCAGTTTTGGCAGATCGGCGTGCTCAATTCCTTTTTCGAATCGTAAACTGAGGTTAAGAAATTGAATGGCTTTTTCTGAAAGTTTTAAAAGCCCCACAAATTCTGCGTCAGATTTTTCAATAGCGAGATCTTTTCCAATCGCGATGAGCGTACTGCCCTTTGACTGGATTTTTTCGGCGGATCTTAAATCGCTTTCGGTTCGATGAGAAAAGCGTTTCTTCCACTGCCGATCTATGAGAACAACCACATCGCCTTCGGAGCTTTGAAGTTTTTCAACCGCATTTCGAGAAAAAAGAATATCGGAATAAGAAACATAAACGGATCCGGCATCCGTCAAAGGAGCTGAAAGAAGTGAACCGACACTTCCGGAGGTTTTCCAATTTGGATTTACTGAGAAGTGAAGGTTCGGATAGAATCGAATCACTTCATCGAGTCTAAAACCGCCCACAAAATGCATTTCGGAAATAGGCACTTCCGCAAAGGCATCAATCACCCAATCTAAAACGCGCTTATTTGCCGAGGTAAAAACCAACGCCGATGGATCTTCCCCACGGTGCGGACGGCCCGCCCCAAGGATAATCACTTTCGCCGGGTTTTGAGTTGAAGTCTTCACGTCTTAAAGTTCTATCAGATGAATCGGCCTCGTAAACAAGTTCCTCCCCTTGGCATTATTCACATAAATTTAGGGAGTTAGCTCACCTTCAAAGTGTCGCGGACATTGGCATAAATTCCATTGCCGTGGTAAAACTTTTTTGAATACTATGAGCCCCCTATGTTTTCAAGAGAGCGTTCCTTTTAAAAGATGAGCCACCACACACTCGTGACCATGACTTGCGGAGTTTCACTCGAAACTTGGAAAAAAACGGGACTTTTGTCGCGTGAACTCGGGTACTACGCACGTCTTTCTCAAAAGACGGGACACCTTACTTTTTTAACTTACAACGACCAACTGCTCGACGAGAAAAAATTGATTCAGCCCTTCCTTCCGGAGGGAAGTTTAATCAGTGCACTAGCGAGCGCTTTAGTTCCCCGTCGTTTTGGAGGCCCTCTCGCAAGCCTCCTTTCTTGCTTTATTTCCTCTCGTAAATTGAAGGAGATTGGGTTGATTCGATCCAATCAATTCTATGGCTCTTGGAGTGGATTGATTTTAGCAAAGCGTTTAAAAGTACCGTTTATTTTAAGATGTGGTTACGTTTACTCACATCACTACGAAAAAGATCATCCCAAAGATTTTATTCGAGTTCGACTCGTTAAAAATCTCGAAAAGTACGTCGCCCGCTCGGCAGACGCAATTATTGTGACTTACCAAAATGCGAAAGATTATTTTGTAAAAGAGTACAAAATTTCGCCCGACAAAATTACGGTTTTAGGAAACCCAATTGACATCGATCTTTTTCGTCCCCTGCCAGAGGTGGAAAAAAATCGCGATGTGCTGTCGATTGGAAGACTCGAAGATCAAAAAAATTATTTCGCCCTCATCGAAGCTTGCCAAAAGGCGCAACTCAATTTGACATTGCTCGGAGCCGGCAGCCTCAAAGAGAACCTTCAGGCTTTTGCGAAAAAAGTCGGAGCGAACGTCGATTTTAAATTGCCCATTCCCAATGAAGAAATTCCACTTCTCATTGCAAACCATCGTTTCTTCGTACTTCCGTCGTTTTATGAGGGAAATCCTAAAGGACTTTTAGAAGCGCTTTCGTGTGGAATTCCCTGCATTGCGAGTGATATTTCTGAACACCGACTGATTATTCGACATGGAGAAGAGGGTTTGCTGTCCTCGACAGCAGCGGAAGGGATTTTTAATTGCCTGCAAAAACTGAAAGCCAATACCGAACTCCAGGGGCATCTTGCCCGAAAAGGCCGAGAAAAAATTCTGAACTATTACTCGCAAGAAGTCATTGCCGAACGAGAATCCGCGATCCACTCAAAACTACTGCGCTAATTTGTATTTAAGGGATCTTAATTTTTGAAAAGCTTCTGCGCCAAATACGCCGCTTCCCATTCTTAAAAGCCAGCGAAGATAGGAAAACTGAAGCCAGGATTTCCACGAAACACGACCCATTTGATAAAGAGCACAAAAAGAAAGCGCATTTGAAACCCCTGAGGATTTCATTGCGACTGATTCCAAATGTTTTGCATGCTGTTGCTTCAGATAGACACTGCTTTTCAAATGCGGAGACTCTTTCAAAAAATCAGAGTTGAGTTGAGGAAGGTAATTCAAAGCTTTCCACAAGAGGGGAATATCCTCTGACTGATACCGCGTGGCTCGAATTGTCCCCAGTGCTTTGGCATTTTCAGGAGAGATTCCCATCTCTTTTCCGTATGTTTGAAAAACCAGATGACCATAAGTGTTGGATCGTTCCGCCTGGGTGCTCGAAATTGAATTTTCGTGCGTTCGGTATTTCACGAGCGCTTCCTTTAAATTTGCGACGGGATAAAACGGAACAATTTTTGACCAAAGTTCAAAATCCTGAGTTCTTTTAAAATTTTCGTTATAACCACCAAGCCCCAAAACGAGATCTTTTTTAAAAATGATAGAACTGTGAATGAACGGATTTTCAAAATGGAACTGCCAAAGAATTTCCTCCCACTGCGAAGGAACTTTAACCTCTCCAATTTCTTTCCCGGAGCGATTAATCCATTTTGCAGCACTTCCTAAAAGAACGGTTTGCGGATTTTGCGACAAGTACCTCAACTGACTTTCGAGTCGATGAGGGAAAGAAACATCGTCGGCATCTTGCCTCGCAACCCAAGTTCCCCGGCAGTACTTCAGTCCCACATTCAGTGATCGGGTTAAGCCGAGATTCTGCGCGTTTTCAATCAATCGGATCCGAGAGTCCTTGAATGCCCGAACTTTTTTACGGGTATTGTCTGTAGGAGCATCCAATACGATCACTAATTCAAAGTCTCGAAAGGTTTGCGATAAAATCGATTCGATCGCTTCTTCAATAAACTTTTCGCTATTATAGGCGCACAAAAGGACCGAAATAAGGGGTACGGTCGTCGATTGATGGGGCGTTTCGGTCATGGAATGCCTAAGCAGTATTTTAAGCAAGCACCCTAGTAAAGCAAATCCTTGAGGCATCCGTGAACCCGCAATGTTCTTGATTTTAAAGACTCTTTCAGGGTATTTTCTCCCCTTCATGAGCACAGAAACAGCAACCCATCTTGAAGACTACCGTTTTTCATTCGGTCGTAACTGGCAGAATTTTCTTCAAGGGTTGGATATCCGCCGAATAGAAGAAGCGAAAGAATCGCTTTTAAAAAATTTGAAACGAACGGATCTCAACGGAGTTTCGTTTTTAGACATCGGATCGGGCAGCGGACTTTTTTCACTTGCCGCACGGATGTTAGGTGCGAAAGTGACCTCGTTTGATTTCGATATCGACTCTGTGAATTGCGCCAAAACGCTTAAGAAAAAATTCTTTCCTCAGGATTCTGATTGGAAAATCTTTCAAGGTTCTGTGCTCGATATCCCGTTTTTAGAATCTCTGGGAACTTTCGATATTGTATATTCGTGGGGAGTCCTTCATCACACAGGAAGTATGTGGGACGCATTGGAAAATGCGTCGGCTCGAGTCAATCCGAACGGTTCCTTGTTTATTTCCATCTATAACGACATGGGAAGAATGACTTCAGTCTGGATTCAAATCAAAAAACTCTATAATTTTCTTCCTTCCTCATTGCGATGGATAGTTCTTCTTTTCACTTTTCCGAGACTGTGGTTTCCGACAATGATCTTAGACTTCGTAAAACACTTTAATCCTTTTCACACTTGGAACACATACAAATCGAATCGGGGAATGTCGCCTTGGTATGACCTCGTCGATTGGGTGGGAGGCTATCCCTTTGAAGTTGCCAGCCCAGAACAGATTTTCGAATTCTTTCATTCGAAAGGATATGATTTGAAAAAATTAAGAACCTGCTCAGGTGGGATCGGCTGTAATGAATTTGTTTTTAAAAAGACTCCTTCTTTGGAAATCGCACCATGAATAAGACCGACAGAATTTTTGTTGCTGGCCATCGAGGACTCGTCGGCTCTTCCATTCTCCGACGACTTGTCAAAGAGGGATATTCAAGTCTCATCACCGCTACTAGCTCCGAACTGGACTTGCGCGATCAAACGAAGGTGCACGCGTTTTTCAAAGAGAAAAAAATTGACTACGTTTTTTTAGCCGCGGCGAAAGTGGGTGGGATTCACGCGAACAAAACGCTTCCCGCAGATTTTCTCTATGACAATTTGATGATTACGACGAATATCCTGCACGCTTCTGCCAATTACGATGTTAAAAAAGTTCTAAATTTGGGAAGCAGTTGTATTTATCCGCGCGAAGCTCCACAACCCATGTCGGAGGAGTGTTTATTGACTGGAAAACTCGAGCCCACCAACGAAGGTTACGCGATTGCAAAAATCGCCGGCCTGAAACTTTGCCAGTTTTATCAGCAACAATATGGAAAAAACTTTGTTTCTGTCATGCCAACTAATCTTTACGGCATCCATGACAATTTTCACCCGCTCCAATGTCATGTGCTGCCAGGGCTTTTGAGACGTTTTCATGATGCAAAGTTAGCGTCTGCAAGTGAAGTCGTTGTTTGGGGAACCGGGAAACCCTTCCGAGAGTTTTTATATGCAGATGACCTCACCGATGCACTCATGCTTGTCATGGAAGAATACGATTCACCCGAGATTTTAAATATCGGATATGGATCGGATATTCCTATCGCCGAGATGGCCGAAATTGTAAAAAAAGTGACCGGATTTCAGGGGAGGATCGTTTTTGATACCTCCAAGCCGGATGGATCTCCTCGAAAACTGATTAATAGCTCGCGAATTTTTGAAATGGGCTGGAAACCTCAAACAACTCTCCTCTCAGGTCTCGAGAAGACCTATCAATGGGCACTCCAAAACGGAACTTTTGAATCCCCACCCACTGGATCCAAACACAATAACGCATCAAGTCATATAACCCCGTAGCGTCTTTGTTTTATCTCGACAAGGTCTGAGCGCTCGTCTAAAAATCTTGGATACGTTTATTTCGAATTGCCTATGGATCTGGGACGCCAAAATTTTCAAAAAAAGCGCGAATTGCCTCCTTCGCTCAATCCCACCTCCAACGCGATGGCCTCCATCGGCGTCGGAACTTGTAAAATATCCGAAAAAGCCTTTCAGTACGTTAACGACGTTTTAAGATCCGAACGACTCTCATACGGGCCTTATATTCAGAAATTCGAAAAAGTTTTTGCCGCCGCTCATGACTGCAAGTTTGCGATTATGACTAACAGCGGAACGTCGAGTTTGATGATTGCGCTTCACGCTTTAAAAATTCGAAATGGTTGGAAAGATGGCGATGAAGTCATTGTTCCCTCCGTCACGTTTGTCGCGACTTTAAATGTGGTGATTCAGCTAAATCTCACCCCCGTGATTGTCGATGTGGATCCAAAGTACTACGAAATGGACCCCGAGAAATTGGAAGCCGCAATTACTCCCCGCACTCGTTGTATTTTACCCGTCCACCTCTTCGGACATCCTTGCGACATGGATTCCATCGGAGCGCTTGCCGAAAAGTACAAACTTAAAATTTTAGAAGACTCTTGCGAGACGATGTTTACGCGTCTCAACGGAAAATCTGTGGGCGCAATGGGGGATATTGGCTGCTTCTCAACTTACGTCGCTCATCTTCTTTGCACCGGGGTGGGCGGGTTGTGCACGACGAACGATCCGGACCTTGCGATATCAATGCGGTCTCTCGCAAATCATGGAAGAGATTCAATTTATCTTAATATCGACGATGATAACGGAAAAAGCGCTGAAGAAATGCGTTTGATCATCCAAAAACGTTTTTCGTTTATTAGCACAGGATACAGTTTCCGAGTCACTGAACTCGAAGGCGCGCTCGGGCTTGCCGAGTTTGAAAACCGTGATTTCATGATGCGCGCCCGATGGGACAATGGGCAATACCTCACCCGAGCATTAAAAGATCTCGAAGATCATATCCAGCTTCCGTCTATTCGCCCAGGTGCTGGCCACGCATTTATGATGTTTCCGATAGTGGTAAAGCGCGAAACGAAACAACGGATCGTTGAGTATTTAGAAGCGCGTGGAATTGAAACTCGGGACATGCTTCCACTCGTCAATCAGCCTGCCTATCGAGATATTTTAGGGATCAAAGAGTCCGATTTCCCCGTCGCGAAATGGATTAACGAAAGCGGATTTTATATCGGATGCCACCAGGGGATCACTGAACTCGAAAGAGATTACATCGTCGAAACTCTCCACGGCTGTTTTCAAACTGAGACGGCTCTCGACCAACGCGCTTGTCTCGTAATTCTCTCTAAAACAAAACGAGAAGTCGATCCGTTAGTCCTGCAAAATATCGTCAATAGTATGCAGCTTTCACTCTTCGCGGAGAAAATCGTTTTAGATGCATGTCCAGGTTCGCAAGTGGGAAAAGCTTTTGGCGAAGCGGGTTTTGAAGTGCTTTCGGAAGATGCGGGAAAAGGCGAGCTGTTAAAAAAGGCGATTGATAGAACGCGCTGCAAGTACATCTTAGTGATCGGAGTCGATGGCTCGGATAACCCACTCGACCTCAGCAACATCCTCATCAAACTCCGCCAAGGAAATGAACTGGTCGTCGGAAGTCGGTTTATGCCGGGTGGAGGACGCAAAACATTGAGACCCCTTTCATACCGTTCTATTGGAAACCGTCTATTCACTTTTTTAATCAGTATCGTCTTTCGGCAAAATCTCACAGACAGTAATAATCTGATGCGCGGTTTCGTACGACGTTCGATTAAAGATTTAGATCTTAAAAGCAATGGCAATAGCATTATGTTTGAAATGACCGCTGCCGCCCTTGAGCGCGGACTGAAGTATTCAGAATGCCCCACCGTCGAAAGACCGCCCTTAATCGCGCAGCGGCAAAACAGCCGCCTCGCTTCCGTTTTTTCACTTCTGGGAATTTTATTTTCGTATACGCTAAAACATATTTTTCGCGGTTCCATTAATGCCGTTCCGGAACAATCTAAATGAAAATCTCGCTCGTGATTTTAACCTGCAATGAGATCCATGGATTAAAAGCTCTCTTTCATCGCATTCCGCGACAATCTGTCGATGAAATTTTTGCAGTTGATTGGAATAGCACGGATGGTTCAATTGAATTTTTGGAAAAAAACGACGTTAAAGTGCTGCGCCAAACCATGAAAGGTCGCGGAGAGGCCTTTCGAATGGCGTTTGCCCAAGCTCAAGGGGACGCACTCATTTTTTTTAGTCCCGATGGAAATGAAATGCCCGAAGATATTCCAAAGTTTCGTCCGTTTTTAGAAAACGGGGCCGATATCGTCATTGGAAACCGAATGTCCGATGGGGGATATAACGAAGAGGACGGAGAACTTCTAAAATTCCGAAAGTGGGCAAACCAAGGTTTCACACTGATCGCGAACGTGGTTTGGAATCGTGGGAAGTATGTTCATGACACGATCAATGGTTTTCGCGCCATCCGCAGAAGCGCTTGGAACTCGATAACTCCAGATGGAAGCGGTTACACGATTGAATATCAAACTTCGATTCGAGCGTTTAAAAGAAAATTAGTAATCAAGGAATTTCCCACGCACGAAGGAAGCCGCATCGAAGATCGGGTCGGATCGCCGAGCATCCCGACCGGAATGGCATTTGTTAAACTTTTTTTTGCGGAGTGTTTTCATGGATCTTCAAAACCCATCCGATAACTTTTTTGGTTTAAGAAAGGCTTACTTCGGCTTTTTAATTCTGGTGGTGGTCGTGCTTGCCGTTTCGATGAACATCGCGTGGATCAATCCGCGGCCCGAATATGAAGTCGTAAAAAATCCAAAAATTCCTTTGGGGTGGCAATATGATCTCGATTCAGGAATGAATCTTCTCACAGCGACCTACTTTCCAGAGTATTTCGTTTACAACGCCCAACGCATTAGTCGGCCATTTTCTTACATGATGGCCCATCTCCTTGGAGCTTCGATACAGCTAGCGGCGAAACCATTTGCGGTCGTCTCGCCGTTGGTCGCAACGGCCGCGGGATTTATCGCGCTGAAGATTTTTGTCTATTTATCAGCCGCGATTCTTTTCTATCATCTTTTGCTATTTTACATGCCGCCGTTAGCAGCCTTTTTAGCGGCAGGTTTTCTTTTAACTCAACACTATTCGATTACCTACATTACCACCTTTGGAGAGACGGACGCTCAATGGATGAATCCGATTTTCATTGGTTTTCTTTTTCACCATCTTTGCCGGAACTATTCGCACGGAAAAAACATTATTTTTTCCATGGTTTTAGGTGTTTTAATGCTCACGAAACAAAATTATGCGATGTATATTGCGATTGTGTTCTGGAGCCTTTGGCAGAAGCGATACAAAGAATGTGCTTTGAGCCTTGCTGCTTATTGCGTCCCCTATCTTCTTTGGCGCGGCTACGTCGCTCAGCAGGGAATTCTCTATTTTAATCCGCAGATCACGATGGAACATTATGGCATGGGCTATTTTAAAGAAGTTCTTGCGACGGGACCTTTTAGCGCGGCTCAGATTGTCTTGGTTTCGTTCAAAGATTTTCTAACGTCCTGTCTGCACCTATACAATATTCCCCTCATTTTACTTTTGATTTCTTTCAATAAATTTAGAGCGCGTTTTGGGAATAAGCTTTTTGTCTTTTTCGGTCTTTTTGTGTTTTCGACTTGGATTCAGTTCTTCGCCACACGCAAGGTATTAAATACCGTGATGGTAGGAGATTTTTCGTTATTCATTTGGGGATTAGGTGCTTTAGCGATCTACGAACTTTTTTCAAACTACGAGCCCAAAAAACAATCTCGAATTGCTTATTCCATTTTGTTTGTCTGGTTTACGTTTAGTCTGCTCTCACTGGCAAACTTTCCTTGGATTGCGCCAAAGGATCAGAAGGAACATGTTATGCCGAAGAGTTACTTAGCTCCTGACGCCCCTGTCCCCACTTACCAATGGTTCCCTGATAGATTCGAGCAAGCAGGCGCGACCAACCCCACGGCGCCGCAAGTAAAAGAATAACTTCTGCAGGCAAACGATACCGCACGTCGGTATCGGCGACAGTAAACATCACCAAAAGGGAAAGCCCTAGTAAAAGACAGCCCAGTAGATTTAAGTTTTTTCGCTTATGAAAATCGCTGTGCCGATAGGCCAGAAAATATCCTGTGATCAAAAGAAAAGATTGAAAGACCTCGCTCAATCGATGCAGAAACGACCAATGCGTTGCAAACGCCCAAGGAAACCAAAAGCAAAAAAAGCGCTCGATGGCCATGAGAAGATACTTAATCGGGTAGTTTGAAATGTAATTCGTTGCAATCGCCGCCTTAAAATCAAAATCCGAAAATTTCCCATTGGATTGGGCCGAAAGTTTTGAAATTCGCGCTTCTTCTAAATGCACCTTATTCATCTGATCAATATTTGTCGCACGCTGCGTGCTAAACCAAAGCGGTTGAACGAAGAGCACGCTTTTTAAAAGTTTCTGCGAGAGATTTGTCAGCTGAAACGTGAGACCCACAGAAGAAATTAATAGAACAATCGTGACGACCAGTGCCCGAGGCCCGCGCTGGTTTAAAATCCATCGAAAAAGAAAATAAAAACCCGCACTCCCCACAAGCGCTATCGCATGCGGACGACACGCAAGGAGAACTCCCGAGCATAAAACAATAAACCAAGCGCGTCGTTGGATGAGTGATAGCAAAAACAAGGACAGAAAAAAGATGAACGTTGTATCGCTTAAAACAAATGGAAACCAAAAAAGAATCGATGGATAAACGGCTGCAACTCCCGCAACAATCAGAGCATACTGGGAACTCGCCCACTTCTTTGCAAACAGGTAAAGCACCCAAACCGTCAGAAGCGAGAGGAGCATCTCATAGCAGAAAAAATAGGCGCTAAAAGAAAACGGAAGCCAATATCCAGGGGCGATCAAAAACGAAAAAAGCGGAAGATGTGTTCCTCCCCCCGCTGGAATATTTCCTTGCGAGAAAGTCAGTGCGCGGTTGAGATAACTTGCCGAATCTCCTCCGTACTGAATCCCTCCGCGGAAAATCCAGTAGGCTGCGCGCGAAAGCGCTGCAACACCGAGGATTAAACCGATTTTTGATTTATGATTCAAGCGCCTGAAACTATTCGGATGCCTTTATGAAAGCAAGAATTTAACCTTTTCAAGTCTCATAAAAGGTGAGAAACCGGGCCCTGTGCCCTCATTAAAGAATGTCTTAGTCATTGTCTCTATTAGTCTTTTTTTATTAGAACTTTTTCTCCATCTCCCCTTCTTTGACTCCCGCATGAGGGGACTGCACACGCTTCTTTCCAAGTACCGCTATTTTGCGCACCGCAAAGATTCGGACGAGCTTCGCCCCTCCGAAAAAATGTTTGACCCGGTACTGGGTTG
>CALCZU010000073.1 GCA_937903155.1 uncultured Bdellovibrionales bacterium | reverse complement strand
TCAGCTTTCCCTTATACCACCTAATTCCAGGTGTCCATTTTTCTGAGGAGGGTCACAGTTCACTTTTTATCGATTATAGAGGTGTGAAAAGTGAACTGACACCTTTTCGCCAAGTATCGCGATTACATGGTTGTTTTGCAAAAATATTGCTCTACGGTTAGAATTCAAGTTTATCAACTTGGGAGACATAAAATGAAATACCTAACGTTAACCATAGTAGCCAGTTTTCTTAATATCTATAATGCCAATGCAACACCCTGTACTAACTTTTCAGGGCATTGGGTGGGATCTTGTGTTTACAATACAACTCCGCCTCTTACAAAGCGTTACGAATCTCTTTTGGATCAAAAACGGTGTGATTGGATTGGGCATACAGGAAGCGCACAATACTATCCGATTGGAAATACACTGACTCAATCGTATACGTGGAGTGAGGAATCAGGAAAATATTTTGTGAGCAATACATATGAGTATTCTTGGAACGACAAAAAAACTGCTCTAACTGCAAAAATCATTAATACAAGTAAGCATGAAAATGAATCCACTAAAGTTTGGAACTTTAAAGAAGAGCTAGAATTAGATTCAGGAAAACTGAAAAAGACTTTTTACGAGGAGGTTGGTGGTAAATTGCAATGGTTTTATAAGTGCACTGCAGAGATCAAAAATTAATTTTCAATTAAATGCACATGAACCTGCAAGTCAGAATATCGAACCTTTCCGGGTAGCAAATAGAAAGCGTATGTTTTTGTAGAGTTTGAGCGGACGAGTAAGTCCGAGTGGTTAGGGTTGGGGTAAAATGTCACTCGTAGCTTCTGTGCGCCAAGCAATGGGGAAGGTGTCACTCAACAACTGTCAGACGAAAAGCGCCATACATTTTTTACTGAGAAATATTTTCAAAGTTCTGAGTTTCCCATGCCTACCATCGTGAATGATCGCTACTTTTTTTTTGCCGAAAGTTGAGTGACACTTTCTTTTCAAGGTTGAGATTTGTAAAGGTCTGCCCACGTATATTTCCGAATCTTTTGCTGTGTTTTAATATATTCATCCTTATTTAACTTAGAGTGCTTCCACATATAGTAAGCTTGCACCTCCGTACCCCGCTGCCCTGACAAATAAGTGATCGTGGGATCTATCATTGGATCGCCATTTTTTAGTTGAGGATACTTCGATTCCAAGCTCGAAATGATTTCCGACCGGATCTCTGCGGGCACCAATTTCATAAATTCCCATTCCGAAGCTATCGCCATCGATTCGACGTAATATGTTTGAACTTTTTCTAAATTACTGTCCTGATAAACAAGAAAGGCTTCCAACTTGTAGCGAATGTACGCTTTGTTACGATCGATTGCGTGACGACCTTCATGTAAATTGACCACAACAGTCCCAGGGTGGGAATCAGAATGATATTTACCGTAACGATTGTGCCAGGGACTGTAACTATGTAATTGAATTACCTCCCAGTCCCCCACTGGACGGCCAGCCTTTTCTACGAGTTTCTTTCTCCAATTTGTCATATCTTGTTGTTGATATTTAAAAAAAACTTCACTTGCTTTAGAGATTCGTTCCCCTAGTGTTCCATTTTCAGGACGCATAGCAGACATGAACTCTGTTTGGACATTGTCTGGCAAAACCCATTCTTTTTTAGCTGCCTGATCGATTTGCTCAGGTGTTTTTGACGAGAAAAATGAAAGTTTATTCCCGGATAATACTTCGAAAGAACGCATACAGGTGATCAGAGCACGAGTTAGAAGTGGAAAACCATCTCCGTATGCGTCACCAGCGAAGCAAATGAAAAAGATCGGAAGGAGAAGAAGTTTTAAATTCATCTTGCTTATTTTATCACAGAGTTGGGAACGACTTATTCCCGAAGCCAATGCTGTCCGGTTAAATCTCACCTAAGCGTAGAAAACGAAGTAATACGATACAGAGTTCCCATTTTGTATGCATTAGAAGTGAAAATCCTTCAAAGATATGAGCGAATATGGCCAAGAGTTTTGGCTAGCGACTTAAAGTTTTTTTAAAGTAGCGACCATTTCGAGAGCGGTGTCGACGGCATCTTTGCCCTTGTGGCCATGGCGGCCGCCGAGGCGGTCGTAGGCCTGTTCTTCGTTTTCCGTTGTCAGAACCCCGAAGATGACAGGGATTTTAGCGTCTAACGATACTCTCTGGCAGCCTTGGCTGACCTGGTCGCAAACGTAATCGTAGTGGGTTGTCTCGCCGCGAATGACGGCACCTAAAGTGATAATCGCGTCGTAGTTTTGAGAGTTCGCAAGCTTTTGGGCAACGAGAGGAATTTCAACGGCGCCGGGCACCCACACGACACAGAGCTGAGAAGTATTATGGTCGAGTTCTTTGAGGCGGTTCAGTGCCCCTTCAAGCAACTTTAAAGTTACGTCTTCGTTAAAGCGGCTGACGACTATGGCCAAACGCGCCGGTAGATTTTGATCTTTAGAATTAATGTTTAACATAAGAAAGATTTAAGAGATGTCCGAGTTTTTCTTTTTTAGTATTTAAATAGTTTTTATTATTTTCAGTGGGCGTCATTTCAATCTGCACTCTTTCTGAAATCGAAAGACCATACCCCTCGAGTCCGTAAATCTTTTTAGGATTGTTCGTCAAAAGACGCATATTTGAAATGCCTAAGTTTTTTAAAATCTGCGAACCGATTCCGTAATCTCGCTGATCGCCTTTGAACCCTAGCTTGTGGTTCGCTTCGACGGTATCTAATCCTTCATCTTGCAGATGGTACGCTTTGATCTTATTTAATAAGCCGATGCCTCGTCCCTCTTGTCGCATGTAAAGAAGCACTCCACCGTCTTTCGCAATTTGACTCAAAGACGCTTGCAACTGCCATCCGCAATCGCAGCGACCCGATCCAAACGTGTCGCCCGTTAAACATTCCGAATGCACTCTGACTAGAGTTGGTTTGTCTTTTGAGATTTCGCCTTTCACAAGGGCCAAGTGTTCGGTGTTATCGATCACACTTTTGAAACTCTTTAAAACAAAATCGCCCATTCCTGGGAGGGGCAATTTGCAGCTCGCCTCTTCGGTCACTAAATGCTCATTTTGCATGCGATACGAAATCAGACGATTAATCGCGACGATCTTAAGCCCATGTTTTTTCCCAAAGGGAATTAAATCGTGCATCCGCGCCATCGTCCCATCGTCATTCATAATTTCACAGATGACTGCCGAAGGATTTAAACCCGCCATCCGAGCCAAATCAACGCTGCCTTCGGTTTGGCCGGCTCTAACTAAAACCCCTCCATCTCGCGCACGTAAGGGGAAAATATGACCGGGCATCACGATATCTGTTGGAATTCCGTTCGGATTAATCGCTGCATGAATCGTTGTGGAACGATCTTTAGCGGAGATACCCGTCGTGACACCTTCTCGCGCTTCAATAGAAATCGTAAATGCGGTTCCAAAACGTGACGTATTTTCCTCGACCATCATCGGGATTTTCATTCGGGTCAGTTCTTTTTCAGTCATCGAAAGACAAATGAGCCCACGTCCGTGGGTCGCCATAAAGTTAATGAGTTCGGGCGTCGTTTTTTCAGCGGCAAAAACCAGATCCCCTTCGTTTTCGCGATCTTCATCATCGACCAAGATAATCATCTTACCTTGTTTGAGATCCTCTATCGCCTCTTCTATCGAGGCAAATTCATTTTGCATTCGGACTCCTTTAAGTTTTTTAAAACGTTTTGGACTTCTCTGACGACGACTTTAGTCATCCAATCGAACTCGAGATTGACTGAGTCTCCGACTTTGAGAGTATTTAAATTTGTTTTTTCGAGCGTGTGTGGAATGAGCATTACACTAAAAGAAGGCGTTCCGTTTTCAGAAGCTCCCAGTTCATTGACTGTGAGGCTGACTCCATTCACGGTAATGCTTCCTTTTTTCACTAAGAGATTTGTCTGATGGGGATCGATTCCTTCAAACGCCATTTCAATAAATTCTCCGTGAGAGACTAACCGAGACAGTTTTGCGGTTTGATCCACATGTCCCGTCACGTAGTGTCCGCCCATCCGGGTTTGGGGCATCAAAGCGCGCTCGAGATTGACTCGCGTTTCGAGTTGATAGTGCTCGGCAGTGGTCAACTTCAGAGTCTCGGGCGATAGGTCACATTCAAAATAAAGTGAAGATGAGCTGAGAGCTGTGAGACACACCCCATCCACCGAAATGCTCTCGCCTGCTTGAATATCTGTGTAAGAAGTCGCTATCTTAAACCGAATACCTGAGGGAGTGCTTTGGATATGAGAAATTCTACCGATTTGATCAATAATTCCAGTAAACACGCGGTGCAAAACTAACAGATTTGAAAAAAAAACGATAACGCCATTTTCGCACTCTCTCGACTCGTAGAATCATGAATTATTTCGCTCAGTTATAGGTGTGTCCAGTGACAGATGCTACAATGAATAGGTGCGTATCTGTTTTCTATCCCCCACTCTTGGAGAAGCGTTCGGACAAGAGCAGGTCTTACACGATTCGATTCGGCTTTTAGAATCGGTAGGACACACGACTTTCGTCATCGCTGAAAAGAAACTAGGAACAATCCCCTCCTATGTTCGAGCCGAGTTTTGCCCAGAGCTTTCACAAATCCATTCCCTAAGTCGCCCAAGCTTTGTTCGAGAAAAACAAGCAGAAGTCTTGCGACTTCTTGAAAGCTTTCAACCCGATCTCGTCCATTTCGTAGATACTTTCGACTATCGATTGATGGACGCCATCGCGAATCGGTATCCGTGTGTTCTAACGTCTCACTCGGTGAGTACCACTTGCCCCGCAAGTCACCGGATGACTCAGAATAAAGAAGTCTGTGTCAAAGAAAGCGGCTGGGATTGTTTGACGCAAGATCTTTTTCAAAAATGCTTAAGCCATTTCAAATCCCCGCTTCACAAAGCCCACGCTGTGCAAAATTTCTTACTTAAAAAAGAGGTCGTACAAAGGCGGTTTCGCAAAGTCATTGCGATTAGCGAGTCGATGAAAAAAATTCTCTTAAGGGACGGTTTCGAACCCGATAAAGTCAGCGTGATTTATAATCCAGTACACGCCACGAAGTTCGTACCGTCGGAAATAAAATTTCCACCCAAACTCATTCTCTCGGCTTCAAGACTCATTCCCCTAAAGGGCGTCGACCATTTAATTCAAGCCGCTTCGAAAATTTCGCAAGCAGATTTTAAATTGTGGATCTACGGCGAGGGAGTGGACGCAGATAAATTAAAGGCACTCGTAAAAAGCTCAAATCTCTCAGACAAAATCGAATTCAAAGGTAAAGTCACAAAGTCAGAATTAGCAGAAGCAATGAATCACGCCACAATGCTCGTCCAACCCAATCTCGGCCCTGAAGGCTTCGGAATGTCCGTCGCAGAAGCGATGATGAATGGATGTCCGGTAATTGCATATGATGTCCCTGCCCTCAACGAACTCGTTCAGCCCGGACAAACGGGGTATCTGTGTCCGATGGGAGATATCAATATGCTCGCGAAGCAAATCGGAGATCTTCTGCGTAACGAAACTGAACGAAAATCTTTTTCGATTCAGGCGAAGAATTACGCTTTTTCGCACTTTTCTAAGGAAACATTTTTGGAAAAGACTGAGTCGGTTTATAGGGAGATTTTAGGGACGGCTAGTAAGCGTTTAGGTTTTGATGTTTTACGGGAGTCCGGTCATAAAAATTAGAAATTGTGGGATCCTCTCTCTTTAGAGAGATTTCTTAGGGACGTGTCGACTTTCGTATCGTCGTGACCACCTCGTCGTTGCGAGGAGTGAAGCGACGCCTTGTCCGGCGCAGCCGAAGGCGGAGACGGAAGCAATCTCGATGTACGGAGAAATGATTCACGGTTCATTTGTGAATTTTGAAGAAGAGAAGAATTCTACTTTCTCTCTTCCAAGTCATTCATCACAAAATTCGCTGTGCGAAATCGACAATAGCGAGCTAGAGCTGATGATCTGTAGCCTCAACAGCATTCTCTCACGCTACAGCGAGATTGCTTCGTCGCTTCGCTCCTCGCAACGACGGGGTTTTACGACAAAACAATATTTAATTTTTATGACCGTTATTTCGTGAGTTCAAAAGAGTTGAACATTTTGTCTATCTCTTTTTCGTAAGCTTCGTATTTCAGCGTTCTAGTCGCGGCAGTCAGCAGATAAGCCGTATCGCCTTTTAAAAAAACGATTTGGCGGAAGAGCAATCCGAAATCGCGTTGATTGGCTCTAATTTCAAATGCAGGTTCTTTAATTTTGGGAAGCTTCACTTCTTTTGTAGAAATCACATCGAATCTTTGACTCTTCATAAACTCGACGGCGTGTTTCTGATAGGACTCGAAAAGAGTGGGAGCGGTTTTTTTAATTTTTGAAGCATCATCTAAAACGAGGCTGAATCGCGAATGATAACGCTCGTCCGAAATTTTTCGCTGTAAATTCACGATCGTTTTCTGAGCCATGTTTTTATCCACCTCTTCACCTTGAGGTTTTGTCGCGGCATCTTTGATTTCCCACGTTGCCTCATCATAATCAAAACGGATATTTCGAAGCGGTTCGATGTATTGGGCAGAAAAAACAGGTAAGCCGAAAAATAGAATAAACGGAATGAATTTCATAGGCTTATAGATAAGGAGAAGCCTACTGGATGTCAATTTGCATTTCGATCGCTTGATTGCCGCTATCGGTGACTTTTACTTTCGCAATCCCGAGTTTTTCGCCGGCTGTAAAAACACCGTCTGCTTCAGTGACACTGCCCGTTTCAGGGCCAGTCACCATCGTAAATTTATACGGAGGTTTGCCGCCGCTTCCGACGAGAATAATCCGGTGGCCGTGGGTCAGACCAATGGAATAGTTGTCTGTTTGAAAACTTCCTTTGAGCGGGCCCGTTGCTTTAGCGCCCTGAACCGTGGTGCCGGTTTGCTTTTTGTTCGCGAGTTCGGCTGGGATATCGCATTTTCCGACTCCCATGACGCAGACACTATCTTGTCCGCACGAGACCAGCGTGCCTAATACCAGCACTACTAAGAAACTCGAGATGATTTTTTCAAAACGCATACAACCTCACTGCCGTCTGTTTGCAGTTTGTATACCACACAACAGCAAGACTCGTCGAACTCGTGGGTGTAGGAAGGGTTTGGTCAGTGGAGCCCAAAATTGTCTCCTTGACTCCCCTATCTTTCAATTTACTATCGCCACGAAACTGCAAAGAGGAAGATTAAAATGCAAACAACTTTAAAATGGTTTTTGGCTTCAACATTGGCATTGGTTTTCGTACTGATGAGTTGCGGACGAGAATCGATTTCGCCGCAGAGCGCTCGCCCTTTTGTCAGTGGCGCTCCGGTGACGACTCCACCCCTCGGTACTCCCCTTTCCACGGGACTTCCTTCGTTATCTCCTGCTCTAAGCGGTCTCCCGTATCCGGCAATGACTCCAGGTTTAAGTGGTTTGCCATTTCCGCAAACAACTCCAGGTTTGACGGATTTGCCATTTCCGCAGACGTCACCTGCTTTGACGGCACTTCCTAACCTGACTCCTGCCTTGACGCCTTTACCTTAGGGTTTTAGCGCCAGCCTGTGAAGAGTTGAAAGATTTGAAATTGAAGATGACGGGGAAGATCTATCCCGTAAATAAATGGCGAAACGAATACAAGGCCAAGTGCAATCGTTGCGAATAGTCCGGCCGACTTAACCTTTGAAACGAAGATCCGCTTCGCGAAATCCGTTTCCTCCCACCACAAAAGACCAAACGCCAAACAAAACATCAATGCGGGCAAGTAATGATAGATAAATAATGGCCGGCTAACAAACGCAAACGGCACAAACGAGATAAGATATGCAAGAAGAGCAAATCCTAAACGAGGAAATCTTTTCGATCTCTCAAAACAAAGGTCGACGATTCCGAATGCCATCATAAAAAGCGAACCTAGCCACACCACCGGATTTCCGATGAGATAAATCATCCGGAAATTGGAGACCCACATAAAAATTGGCTTTTGCATGAGGGGCCATTGGTACCATCGACTCGAATACGGGTGAATCTGGGTGATGTGAATATTTGCTTTCAACATTTGCCTTTGGATTGCAAAAAAATCGGTCCAATAGTTTCCGGTGAATCGATAGAAGGCGTCTCCCGATCCAGGATTTGTCATCAGATAGAAATGAACCCACCAACCTAAGCAATAGATCCACACAAAACCGACGCTGAAGGAAAGCATTTGTGAAAATAAGCGCGGAAAGTTCTTCTCTCGTGTTTGAGTCGCTACCGTAAAGACCACGACTAAAAACGGCGCAATGAGTCCTGTAAACTTTGTTCCCACCGCCATCGCGCACGCGAGGCCTGCACAAAGATAGCGAAGTGTTTCGAGACGTGAAGTGCGAACAAGAACACAATTTAACGCGACTAAAATCCAAAAGACGAGAATTCCATCTTGAGCGAGCGTTCGGGTTTGAACGAGAAAAGCGCCGTCTAAGGCGAGAGCAAACGCTGCTAAAAATGCCGTCTTTTTAAGCGCTCCCAATTGCCGCATTAAAAAATAAAACAGTAAAGGAAGCCAGGTTCCGATCAATGCCGGTAGAAATCGCATTGCAGAGACATTCTCTCCTTCGAGCGATTGGCCAATTTCTCTAAAATCGATGACGCCTTGAAATCCTAAAATTTTCGCCGCAAATGCGAGAGTGATTTTAGTATGCGGCGGATGAATATCAAAAAGATGGGTTTGACTAAAACCGTAAGCGTTTAGATAGCGCCCATAATAGACTTCGTCCATCACTGTTGCGAGCGGTTCGGTCAAACCGACGAAGTGAAGAACGGCGCTCAAAAGCAGGAGAACCAAAAGAGGCATGCGGTCAAATAACATTCTTCGCATCCCGACTCAACGCACTAATTTAAGCGAGAGAAAATCCCCGCGAATGCTACTTTCCTCTGTTATGATCAATGACTGTGAACCCCTGGAAAACCCTCTCAACCGAAGTAAAGTACGATAACCCTTGGATCAAAGTTTCAGAAGACAAAGTGATCCGCCCCGATGGGAAGGACGGAATCTACGGCACCGTCCATTTTAAAAATCTCGCCATCGGAGTTCTCGCTCTCGATAAAGATTTAAATACCTGGATCGTAGGACAGTACCGCTACCCCTTAAAAGACTACTGCTGGGAAATTCCCGAAGGCGGAGGCGATCTGAAAATCTCGCCTATTGAAACCGCGAAACGCGAACTTAAAGAAGAAACCGGAATCACTGCCAAAAACTTCAAAGAAATTTTACGAATGCATTTATCAAACTCGGTTTCGGACGAACTGAGTATCAGCTATGTTGCGACTGACCTCACGTTCGGAATCGCAGAACCGGATCCCGATGAGATCTTACAAGTCAAAAAGCTTCCCTTTTTAGAGCTCTATGAAATGACTCTCCAAGGCAAAATCACCGATTCGATTAGTGTAGCCACCATTCTAAAGGCCAAAATCCTCATCGATCTAGGACAATTACACGGTTAAAATCCCCACACAATTGCGACACAATCTTTAGATATACTCTTGAGACTAGAACGTGGGGGATTAGGGATGAGAAGAGTTTTATCAATCGGGGTTCTGTTCGCAGTCTGTTTTTTAGGAGCTTGTAAGTCGACCGTCGAGTCCACTTCGTCCCAGAAAAAAATCGCGTCGAACCAACCTATTACAGTTTCCTCAAAAAATATTTTCACGCTTCAAAAAGGCGGCATTCAATGTTTTCACGAATTTGAAAGCAATACGAAAATCGATATCGTCTGCCATACAAATATAATTCAAGACGATGAAACACAAACGCTCGCGGATTTTATCCCGCAGTCTGTGAAGATCGAATGGCAAGCACCCGTCGTTGCCTCGACGATTCAAGTTCAACAACTTTCCTGTGACGTGCTCGGCAAAGGTCTTTCATTTAGATGCCACTTACTGACTTCGCAACCCCTTTCAGAAACTGAAGAGAACTTACTCGTTAGCTTTTCAATCAAAGCTCAGGAAAAAGAAGCGCTGGTCGAAAAGACAGCGTCGGTAAATCTTGCGAATAACTCCGAGATTCCCATTGATTTTCAGTTGAGAATCCTAGACGAAGATCCAAATGCAGAAGATCCCACTCCGATAAACCCAGGCGAACTCACTCCCTTAATCGGAAGAACCTCTCGAGGGGCTGTCTCCATTCAACCGTCAAATCCCTCGCCTTCAAAAAGTCTTCAGCCGATGATTTCTTGGTTCGACAATGACGAAACTAAACCGAAACTTCTTTGTAAACAAAGAGCGGATGCGGTGGTCAAAGATGAAAACAGCTATCAAGTCAAAATCGATTGCGCCCTTCAGATGAGTATTGAATTCCAAAGTCGGTTTGAGCGCGCAGCCTTTGATTTAAAAACGATTTCAGAAGGTTCACAGCCAGTGGCTTGTAAGCTTATCGCAGCGCCCGCGCGCTTTGAGTGCGAGGCGGTTGTCCTTCGCTCCTCCCCCTTTGAAACGTCGAATCGGACATCCATTCGCGTCGAAGCGAGCATCAAAGGGTCCAATCAAAGCTATGACCTTGTAACAATTTCAACACCCTTAACTTTATAATAAAATCAGGTAGTTACCGGGTGCGGAAAGCCCCATAATTCAGTGCTCAAGATAGATGACCTGGGGTGCCGATAGGAGAGATATGCTAACGCAATCATTTTTGAGTGATAAGTCCATCCAAGCGCTGACTCGAGATTACAAACCCGAGCAAGTGATTTTTCAACAAGGCGCCATTGGAACAAAGATGTACATCATCATCGAAGGATTCGTTCGCGTTTATCAGACCAATGATGATCTAAAATATCTCGTCAGCATCCTTACGCCTGGAGAAGTTTTAGGCGAAAAAGCGATTCTCACAGACAACGCAAAATACACTCGTAATTTTACAGCCCAAGCAAAAACTGCCGTGAGCCTGATTGAAATTGGTCCTGATGCTCTTCAAATGATCAGCGCAAAATGGCCTGATTTCTATTTACGAGTTTTAAAAATGGTTGAAGAACGTTTGGATAAATCGAATGAGCTTTCTGCCATCTTGAGATCGAATGAACCGATTGAACGTGTTGTAGGGTATTTGCTTTATTTCGATAAGCACATTACTCGTAAACTTCCGACGGGTTTTTATATCACTGTCACTAGCGAAGAAGTTCGATTTGCAACGAACGTCGAACCCAAAACGGTCGATTGGATTTTAAATTCTCTGACTGACTCGAGAATCCTCTCTCGTCTCGGAGACGGTTTCGTGCTCGCTGACCACAAACGGCTTGTCGAGTATTGCCAGTCTCTTTCTCCCAATAAAAGAAAAACCGCCGCTTAAATTCGTTTACAGCCTTCCAAAAAGCGTTAATATTCTCCCCTATGAATAAAGTAGTCCCGTCCGCTTCCGTAGCGGTGAAAGATATTTTTGATGGGGCCATTCTCGCATTAGGGGGATTTGGTCTCTGTGGCATTCCTGAAAACTGCATTCAAGCATTGGTCGATAAAGGTGTTAAAGACCTCACCTGCATTTCGAATAATGCAGGCGTCGATGATTTTGGTATCGGACTCATGCTTCAAAAACGACAAGTCAAGAAAATGATCTCTTCTTACGTCGGAGAAAATAAACTTTTTGAGCAATTAGTTCTATCAGGAGAATTAGATTTGGAGCTGACCCCCCAAGGAACGCTCGCCGAAAAACTTCGCGCTGGCGGTGCCGGGATTCCCGCATTTTTCACGGCAACAGGTTACGGAACGAAGATCGCTGAAGGAAAAGAAACTCGCGAGATTAAAGGTCGGATGTATGTGCTAGAGCATTCTCTTTTTGCAGATTTTTCACTCGTTAAAGCTTGGAAAGGCGATACGATGGGAAACCTCGTTTTCAGAGGCACCTCTCGTAATTTTAATCCGATGGTCGCAACTGCGAGTTACAATACCATTGCAGAAGTTGAAGAGCTTGTTCCTGTGGGAGAAATCAAACCCGATGATGTGCACGTTCCGGGGATTTACATTAAAAAAATCTTTCAGGGCACTCAGTATCAAAAACGCATTGAAAAACGTACGGTAAGAGAAGGATAAGATCATGGCCCTTTCCCGCGAACAAATCGCGATGCGAATCGCAAAAGAATTAAAAGACGGCGATTACGTGAATTTGGGAATTGGCATTCCAACGCTTGTCGCAAATTATATTCCCAAAGGAATTACCGTCGTTCTCCAGAGTGAAAACGGACTCCTTGGCGTAGGACCCTACCCGACCGAAAAAGAAATCGATCCCGATTACATTAATGCCGGAAAAGAAACGGTGACGACTCTTCCCGGCTCTGCCATTTTTTCGAGCAGTGATTCGTTTGCGATGATTCGCGGAGGCCATGTCAATTTAACCGTCATGGGTGCAATGGAAGTCGATGAATCCGGAAGTATCGCCAATTGGATTATTCCGGGCAAAATGGTGAAAGGCATGGGAGGGGCGATGGACCTCGTTGCCTGTGGAAGCAGACTCATTGTCGCCATGCAACACGTTTCAAAAAACGGAGAGAGTAAAATTTTACCACAGTGCCAGCTTCCTCTGACGGGTGTGGGAGTGGTCAGTAAGATCGTCACCGAACTTGCCGTTATTGAGGTCACAAAAGAGGGACTTGTCTTAAGAGAGCGGGCTCCGGGTGTCAGCAACGAAGACATTAAAAAGGCAACGGCCGCGAAACTCACAATTCCTAACAATGTGATTGAAATGGTCTTTTAGACCAATCGCGTAATCGCTAGACAACTTCTTGCAAAAAATATAAGACCGCTTAAGCACCAATTGCAGGGAGTTCTATGATGAATGGTTGTGTTTCGCCTTTATCGTTTGCGGCGCTTTTTTTAACCCTCTTCACGGTCGCCCATCGACCGGTTCTTGCAAGTTCAAATATTTTGGACTCTGAAGAGCAATTTCTTTTCGCAATGGACGCTCCCCTTCTTGATAAATTTTTTCAAGTTCCGATTAACGAAAACCAGCCGATTTCCGAATACGTGGAACGAACTTTAATGAAAGGAACCTCTCTTACGACCGGGAAAGCGGGCGTTGCTCCCTATTATTCAACTAACGGCATTGGAGTCAGAATTCTTTTTAATTCATCTACGAATGCAGAAACTCTGAATACGAATTTCCCAAAACTCCCTCTGACATCAAACGAAATGGGAGACGCGAAAGTAAAAGTCAATTTTAACTGGAGCATTCTCACCCATTCAACCACGGCGAAGTATTTTTTAATTCATGAAAGCGGAATCACTACCGCCAATGCGGTTTCTAATTCTGTGAGCAAAATCACAACATCGAATATCAACGTGCAAGCTTCCGGGCCGTTGGGAGGCCTGATACGCGGACGTGCGGCAAGCAAGCGAGCTCCACAGGAACTCGCTCGGACGAATACGGAGCACGAAACTCAAGCAGCGCAGAAGATCTCCGAAACGCTCAAAACTCTCGTCGACGAAAAGACGAAAGAGAAAATGGAATCGATTGAATCGCTCTACGACACATATGTCTATCAACCGTTTATCACAAAAGCACTCCTCGGTGGACGCCTCGCGATGGGAAGCAACGAAAACTGGATCGCTGTCGCGGGGATTGTGGGCGAGAAACTAAAGCCTTTGGAGGTCTCAGACATTTCTCTTCTCAAATCGATGAAGCCAGACAAAGGCTCGATGGTTTTTCGAATGGATCAAAGATTTGTCGAACGGCTGGCCTCTTTGCGAATGGGTGGAATCCAAATCACCGAAGTCGAAATGGCTGAAATTTTTGGCAGAACAAAACCCGATGAGAAGGGTGTTGATGTCAATATCGTCAAAGCCAATATGGAAAAAGAATTGGAAATGACTTTTGACGAAGAGAATCCCATTGAAGTGTTTTTTAAAGATGACAAGATTCGACTGACGTTGCGTCTACAAGAATTAACAACTCAAGGCAAGACTCTAAAAAATGTTCTGATTACGCGAGAAATTAAAATTCTACGAGATCAAGATCAGATATCGATTGAATCCGTCTCGCCCGAATTTCCTTTGCATTACGACAAAAAGCCGGTGGAACCCGTTTTAGGAAACATTATTCAAAAGAGAATCGCCGAATATCTTCCTGAAAAACCAACTCTCATCAGCGACAAAATTCTTTTTCAAGAGCCGAGAACCTTGAAAATTAAAACCTTAACTGCCAATGACGGCAAATTAACCGTAGGACTTGCGCCATGAAGCGATTCATTATTATTGCGTTTGCTCTTTCACTGTTTCTCCATTCGAAACCGCTTTTCGCGGAAAATACCACGTCTCAACCCGTGATGATTTCATATGACGGAAAAGGCTGTGCGATGTCGTGGGATATCGGAGTGACGAAAGCCTTCTACGAGCGATTGAATTTAAGTGCCGTTTCCGAATTTTATTTCGTAGGAACCAGTAGCGGTTCTTTAATGTCATCCTTTTTTGCGTGTCGCGGGCTCAATCAGAGTTCAATTGATGAGCTTTTGACCGCAATCGCGAAACTTCCGAAGGACATGATAGACGAATCGCCGATGACGAAAATCCTGCAACTTGTCTTAGGAATTCCGCCGGAAACCTCTTTAAAGCTCATTAATCCGGCAATTGATATCGTGACGATGAACGACACCTGCGTTCCCAAAATTCCACTTTTAATCGTGGCGGCAAATATTGATGTCCTCGACAGTCGAGTTAAAAAGCCGTTCAATGGCAAACGCGATAAACTTTTTGATAATCGTAACTACGAAGTCAAAGACAAAGCGACCGGAAGTGTATTAGGAAAAGCATGCACGTATTTCGTCAACGAAAGCATGAATGAGATCCTAAAAGCGGTAAAACCCGAAGAAAGACTCTGCGATATTCGCTTGATTTCAACCGGGAAAGAATTGCGAACAGCCATTCTCGCATCACTCGCAGAGCCCACGTATTACGCCGCAGTCACAGAGACTGACCCTTCAAAAATCCAAAGCGTCTACCCCGTTAAAGGAACCCGCGTCTACAATGGTGGTTTTGTCATCAACAGCCCAATTCAAGATGTCAAACGTGCCAGACCCGAAACTTACACGGTCGGCACGGGACGACCCGTCTATAGCCGTCTTCATAATCGAATCATTAAAAATTGGTTCACAATGTCGATGAATGAAACGCTTAAGAATCAGCTTTGGTGGTTTGATAGCCAGGTCCCCATTAGCAATCAACACTGGAATAAAATGTACGAGAAAAAGACAACCACCTTAGACCAAGTCGCCCTTGGCTATGCCACGGCAAAAGACTGCTTCGAAAACGGCCCGTGTATTCCTGACTATAGCGCAACTCCCCACTTCGCTAATAGCAGCAGAGGAGAAAACCTCGAAGCAAAACGCCATCGCGGTTTAAAAGCGATTTTCAAATAACTTACAACGAAGCGAACTGCTTCATGTAGGTCAGAGTGGATGGAAGACGATTCAACATGTAAGTGTTTTCCATTCGCATTCTGGGTAAAATCAGTTCCGCATAATCGAGAATCCATTTCCGTCTTTCCGTATCCGAATCGGGCGTATTATCCGTCATGCATTTCAACGCGTAATAGTCGCACGTGATGCGTGTGAATCTTTCCGCTAGTAAAAACGGATAGGTGAGATCGGTTTTAGAGGTCAGTAGCTTCAATGAAAACTCTTCCAAGAATTCTTGAATTTTATTTTCCTTTAAAGAGTCGATATCGGATTTAAACTTGTCTTTGATAATCGACATGAGGATCGTTTTAATCCCTTGGTTTAGCTCATTACGGGCTTGTAAGAGCACCGACTTCACCGGATCGCGGGTCACCTTAGACTCGGCCCAGGCGCCTGCGAGAGACCCTAAAAAGCCTGTCGAGTGTCCGGCCACATCTTTTAACGTGTCTTTTAAAACCATGAGCGATTGAATTTGAGAGGTTCCTTCATAAATCGGAAAAATTACCGATTCGCGGTATAGGCGCTCCACCGGGTATTCTTTGCAAACGCCATAGCCGCCAAAGATCTGAACCGCATTCCGGGTCATCGTGATACATTTTTCAGCGCTATAGTATTTACAAAGCGGAGTTAAACGTCGGTAGCGAGTCGTCCACTTCTTAAAATTTTTCTCGTCTTTTTTCTCTTCGTAAATCGCCATCCAGTCGGCAGACCTTGAAGCTTCCATCACCATCGCTCGAATCGCGCGGGTTTCCATTTCCATTTCGTAGATCATGTCTGCGACCATGGGATGCTGGATGATGGGTTTTCCCATTGTGACTCGCTCGGTAGCGTACTTTTTAGAAAGCTCAAGAGCATGAGTCGAAATCCCCAATGCCAAGGCCGACATCGCAAGACGGGCCGAATTCATCAGATCGAGCATCACTTTAAAGCCTTCACCTTCGGGGCCGAACATTTCGGCTTCGGAATCTTCAAAGACGATTTCGCAAGTGGGCGATCCATGAAGACAGACTTTGTCTTCGATTTTAGAGAGGCGGATATTTAAAGACCCGTCTTCGCGTTTTTTGGGAACAATTAAAACAGAAAGACCTTTGAGGCCCGTACTCGTTGGATCGGTTCTGACAAGCGCAAAGGTAATATCGCCATCGCCGTTTGTGATAAATTGTTTGGTTCCATCGACGTAATATTTTCCATTTGCACTTCTCACTTTAGTGCGGATTTTTCCTAAATCGGAGCCGGCTCCGGCTTCGGTCAGCGCCATCGACGTCAAAACATCACAGGAAAGAATCTTTGAGAGGTATTTTTCTTTTTGTTCTTCTGTCCCCCATTGCTCAACGAATTCTCCCATCGAGTAAACGGCAACGGTGAGTCCAGTATTAGGGCAAGCATGCGAAAGCATCTCGAGCGCTAACGCTTGCACGACGCGAGGTAAATTCATTCCGCCGTATTTACGACTGACTTGACCATCAAAAAAACCCATCGCTTTTAAAAGAGCGAGATTCGCCTTTAACTTCTCAGGATAAACGACTTCGCCGTCTTTGATGGAAAGACCCTGTTTATCGATGGCTTCGGCATTGGGCGCAATTTCTTTCGCGAGAACTTTACCCAGTTCAGAAAGAACACCGTGATAGAATTCGATGCCTTCTTTACCGGATTTAAAATAGTCTTTCTCCCCAAAAAGCTCTTCAAGAGGCGGAATGATCTCTTCCACCTTCGAATACTGAGTGAGTTGCGCTACACGATCGGGATAATCTGTAAATAAATTTTCTGCCATAAATTCCTTTTGTGGGTCTGGAAAAGGTATATGACTCGTCGAATAATTTGTAAATCAGATTTCCTCGAAACTTTATCATCGAATTCGCCCAAATCTCGTGATAAATGTCTACCAAACATTGGGGGTTTATCATGAAGAAACTATTTCTCTTATTTGCAATTCCGTTTTTTGCAGTCCTTGCCGACACACCAAAAAGCAAAGTCAACTTTCTAGTCCCGGGTCAGTATGTTGGCGATAGTCTGACAAACGAATGGTCTGGAGTGAGAAAAGCCGTCGTTATCAAAGCCAATGAAGGATTTAATAGTTATCTCCTTAGCGGTTTCTTCAGTAATCAAATTCGCGTTGCTCCTCGGATCAACTGGGAAGGCAGCGAAGAAGTCGAATTAACTTACGACAAAAAGAGCCAAATTTTCAGAGGCGCTCTGAACATGAGCCATTACATTAATGGTTGCCCCTGGAAATACGAAATCAAAATTGCCGCTTTTTTTGACAAGCTCGAAGTCGCTGAACTTTATCCAAAAGATATTTCAAATCACACCGGCAAATGTGTCATGACAGGATACGACTGGCATTTTCATAAAGCGCCGCTATTCTTACACGATAACTCCGTGGCAAAAGCCTACGAAGCGGCTTTAGCCAATGAAAATGATCCGAAGAAACAACAGGAATTAAAATTATTCGTCGCCGTGTCTAAAGGCGATGTGGAATATATTCAAAACGCCATTGGAACCACTGACTTTAATGTCGTCGATTGGAAAGGTCGTAATCCTTTAATGGTCGCAGGCGCTTTTGACCAAGATAAAATCTGGGAGCTTCTTTTACCCGTGACGGACCTCAATACGGTCGATGCGGATGGAAAAAGCATTATGCAGTACGCGCTCTACCCTCTTCCTTCGATTGCTTCTAAAGTCTCTGTCGAATCGCAAGTAAATCGATCTCGGCAACTTCTTCATATTAAATTTGATAAGAAGCTGTGGTGGAGTGAGGCCCTTGTCTGGTCGACGAGCCGTTTGGAATCAGCACCTTATGTCATCGATTACATTATCGTCGATTTGCCTCAAGCGATTGTCGATAAAGCACTCACGACGATTAATCGCAGCTGGTTCGAAACAAAACCCACGACAGCGTCCGGATTAAAAGCCGCCGAAGCACTCTTAAATTATCCGACCACTGAAAAAGCGAACACGCTTTTTGTGATGGAAGCTTGTAAGTACAATAACAAAGACTTTGTCGCTTTAGGAATGAAGTACAAGCAAGAATCGACGTTTAAAGATTCTCGTCAATGGAATCTGCTCGCGTACTTAATCGATTCTGGGTTTAACGAATCGACGCTCGCAGCAATCAACGGCGGCGCGGATGTGAATGCAACGGTCGATGACACAAATGAGCCTCTTTTAATGTTTGCCGCCAAAAGACATTTCATTCCCAAATTGGAAGTCTTAAAAGCCCTCGTCGAAAAAGGGGCTTTGGTGAATGCAACAAACAAAAATGGACTTTCAACTTTAGATGCCGTCACACAAGTTATTTTTGAGTTAACCTACCGCTATCAGTATTTACCAAAGGATGCGGATTTCTTGTACGTGGTACAAACCTACCGTTACCTTGTTTCTCAAGGAGCGAAAAACGTGAAGTACCAAGCACCTCCAGAATGGATTTTTCCGCACTGAGGGCTAATGGAATTTTTTGAAGCGGTTCAAAGACGGCGGAGCATTCGCAAGTATTTGAAGGAGCCAGTTCCTTCTGAAGTGATGGAAAAAGCTTTAGAGGCGGCGCTCCTTGCGCCTAATTCTTCGAATATGCAGACTTGGGGTTTCTATTGGGTGAAAACCGAACCCAAAAGAAAAACGTTGATTGAAGCTTGCCTCAATCAAAACGCCGCTCGAACCGCTCAAGAACTCCTTGTGGTCGCCGCAATCCCATCCCTTTGGAGAAAAACTCAAAAAGAAATGATGAGACGAATCGAGCGGGATAAAAGCCCTGCGATCGTCCGCAAATATTATGAGAGCCACATTCCGTTTGGTTACGGGTGGCAGATTTTAGCGCCGTTGAAGTGGTTGATGTTGAATTTAAACGGCCTCTTTAAACCGAGTATCCGTCACCCTTGGAATTATCGCGACATCCAGGAAATCTCCATCAAATCGGCAGCACTTGCCGCAGAAAATTTTATGCTTGCGATTTCGGCTCAGGGTTTTGACACTTGTCCGATGGAAGGCTTTGACGAAAAGAGAGTCAAAAAGCTCGTCGGCTTAGGATTCACGAGTCGTATCGTCATGGTCGTCTCCGTGGGAAAAAGAGATGAAAAGGGCGTTTGGGGTCCCCAAGTCCGATTCGACCGCGACTGGTTTGTTCATTCTATTTAACCACCTGAAACAAAGGTCTTCAAAATCGAGAGAGCGATTTTGAATCACTTTGACTCTCGAAGCTACCGCTATCTTGAGTGCCACGCGAGTCGGTAAGGTAAGTAGCCTTTCGAGCACTTGAGTAGAAATTTGGATGTTTGTCATTGCGAGGGTGCGTAGCACCCTCGCAATGACGACGCAGCTGAGATTTATTCGCGGCCAATTAAACAGAGTTTGACAGGGCCGCGTCAGATTTCTACAAGCATTAATAGCGAAATGAAATGCTTTATCAAATGGATTTTGCCGCTTCTCTTTCTTTCGAATGTAACGAAAGCGAATGGGATTTGCCAAAATTTGATGCAAATCATTGCTAAAAATGTGGTGAAGATGGCGAACGAGCCCCGCGCCGTTGCCGACAAATGGATGACCTACTTAACCGAGTCCTCTCATCAAACTCATCGCGAATTCAAAAATTCTCACGAGTTTTCAAATAAGATGCTCGATGATTTTCAAGCCAAAGGACAAGTTGCCGCTTGGGAATTAGATGCTTCACAAACGGCGGACGCGCTAGCGAACATGACCAATGGTCTCCGGATCTACTACCACGCGCTGGATGCTCACGATAGGAGGACTCGAGACGTTGCCTGGATAAATTTAGTTGCAGACTTAGGCCTTCTTACGGCTGCCATTGCGGGTTTGAATCATGTATATGCTGGAATCATGGCAGCTGCAGGTTGGGTCGTCGGATTCGCTCTTCACATAGGGGGCTACCCCACTTGGAATGCACTGAACTCCTCTGCAAAAGAAGTGTCCCATTTTTTAAGCGCTGTGACCGATCCCCATTTACATGATGTTAAGACGTGGGGTATTTCGTCCCACCGATTTAGTATCCCCGCCGAAATCGCAGCGAAGTACGGAGACACTGAACCGCTTCCTGAACTTGAACCCTATTACAAAAGGCGCGGGCATTATCAACACCATCTGCGTTTGCATTTTATCGTGCGCAGAAGTTTTGATGGGACTCTACAGAGTGCGATTTTCTCGCACGTCGACTACGAATATCAGTCATTCCGCGATTAGCGCTTACTTCCATGCTTTGATTTGTCGAATTCTTCTTTGGCTGCTTTTTGAGCCTTTTCGAGTTCTTCATGTTTTTCTCGAACACTTTTCACACCATTGTGGAAACCGGCGGAGTCGTAGGTCTCGGGGCTTGCTTGAAGATGTTTCTTAAGCTCTTGCTCGTTGTCTATCCTTGTGGATTGGCAGGCCAGAAGCTTATCTTTTAAAGCTTTTAATTCTGCGATCTCTTTGTCGTGGCTCTTAGAGAGTTCATCGATCGATTTGCTTAATTCATTTCGTCTCTCCAACAATTCCAAGTATTCAGGATCTTTTCGGACGTCTTCGCTGAGTTTAACGGTTTTTGCCCAGATCTTATCGATCAATTTGAGTTCGTTTGCAGAAACTTTCTTAAATTCTTTTACATGCGGAAAGATGGCTTTAAACCATTTTTCACCTTTTGGAGTGAGCGTGTACATGAAGTTGTCTTTTTTGGCATTGTCTTCAAGCGATTCGCTATACAAGTCTTGTTTCTCCCCTAATGCTGCAAAGTTTTTGATTTTTAATGTGTCTGTACCCGTTGCATTTGGGACGACAAGTTCGGTGACTTTTTCCAGACGTTCGTTGTTGTGAACAAAAAAAGACGCAACGTTGTTTCCATTGCCTTCTCCAAATACGCTCTCAAAAACGTCTAGAGCGGATTTACTTCCCGCGATAAAAGAGTCTTCTTCACCTGATTTTTTATGAAAAAGCTTCAATTCCGTATTAATGAGTTTGGTACCAACCATTCTCATGTCGTCTTCAAGTGTGACCGTTTTTTTTGCCGCGGCAATGTTTTGGCGATGAATTTCTGCTTCCAGAAACCAACTCCATTCCGTAATCTTATTGTGATTCGCTGAACACACATCTCTCGCCGTTTTTAATTTGTTCAGTTCTGCTAAATTTCTTTCAATGGCTTTAAGATTCGCGACTGAAAAATCCTCGACAGTGCTGAGACGAGTCACATCCGTCCGAGTTGAGTTTGGGAACTTTAAAGTCTTCTTCATTTCTTGTTTTTTCGGATTTTCAATGACGGCTAGAAGATCCAAAGCTTTATTATTCAATGCGTCCGCATTTTTGTATTTAGAAAGTCTTTCGATGTCTTTTGAAAACTCAGACAAAACACAATAAGGCAGTTCACGCATTTGTCCCACGACCCATTCGAGTTGCTTGACTCGAGCGGTATGTCTTTCTTCTTCCGTTTTACTTGTATCCCCAGCGTCAAGAAGCGCGCGTTCAATGCCGGCAACATGTTCAATCAACTTAATTTTTTCTTCATTTCCTTTCGCTCTGACAATTTGAGCATTCATCGCGGATTCGATCTCAAGTAATTTTTCCGAGTTTGAACTCGCCACATCTGCGGGTAATGTTGTCGAGACCTCAAGCGATGTTCCCGTGAAGGGATTGACATTCGAAGACGGCACTGGGGAACCTGGAGTAAAGAAATTTTTGGTTCTGGAAGCGCCAGGCAAACGCCCTCCTTCAGGATGCTGGCTCTCGGCAATTATTCTCTTCACTGGAAAAACTGCCAATGAAAATAAAACCCACGATAAAACCTGGTTTTTGCGATTCATAATTCCCCCGTTAGGCGGATGAAAATGCAATCGCTATTCCAAGAGGTTACATCGCTCTAACAAAACTCAAAATCAGCGCTAAGGGCTCCAAATCCATTCTCATTCAGAATTGTGACGATTGTGTCTGCTCACTTTTAGAAGGAGTATACAAAGCATGAATACACCTAATCTGTTCAAACGTGTCGATTTATTACGCGCTTTTTCGAGGCGTAAAAATGAGGAAGGAATAGAAAAGAATAAAAACAAAGTAGGCGCTTCAATACGACTACCCTCTTTTTCAAAGTGAATTTAGCGAAAATTTTCTACGCGTTTTTCTACCTATTACAGTCTGATGATCTTGTCAGACTCGTTTTCAAGCGTTCAGATTTAGTTAATGAATTTAACTGTTTAGCGCATGAACTAAAAAATATTAACGCGCAACATTAGATTCTCATTCTTTTCTAACAACTTTCACCGATACTGATTCTGTCAGGGGGAAACAGTGACAGAGAAAGTAAATAAAACACCTACCCATGTTGTACTCGTCGATGATGATCCCATTTTCACAAGTCTTGTGCAAAAAGTGGCGAGACAAGAACGAATTCAGATTACGATTTTCTCGACGGTCGAAAGCGCTTATCGAGAGCTTCCCCGATTAAAATTTGATGTGGCACTTTTTGATTATTACATCGGAGACTCGACAGGGATGCAACTCTCCCAGTTCATTCAGCAGACGGGCAAAAAGATTCCGATTATCTTAATTTCTTATTTCGGAGAGATTGAGAAACGCCAATTTCCAAGCTTTATTGATAAAGCGATTAATAAATCAGCTGGGCCCTATTCGATTTTGACAGCGGTACGTAAAGTTCTCACTCAATCAGGCAGCTCGAGGTAAGAAATTCGCGGATGGAGATGAAACCTGG
>CALCZU010000072.1 GCA_937903155.1 uncultured Bdellovibrionales bacterium | reverse complement strand
TTTGAAAGAGCGGGGTCCATACCATTGGCGGTCCTGGACTAGTAGATAGCAACGCCCCAATCCGCAGCGCCATGTCGACCCACCCCGAAAAAACCTTTCTAACGAGAGAGGATCCCACAATTTCTAATTTTTATGACCCGACTGTCGAATACACCCAAGACACAGTGACAATTTCCGCTCGAGTACCGTATTCACCGAGTGTGCTCAGGCAGAAGTCAGTGGCATGGTAACTGCTCTCTTACTCGCTAAGAATGAAAATACTGAGCACATTTTGCCTTTTATCCGCGCTAGTTTTAGTCGGCTGTAGTCAAGAAAAGTCCGCAGGGCCGATCAATGCGATGGTGATTAATTACTCCGGAAGCGCTTGTAAATTTAGCGTGTCGGAAAAGCCGATTTATACGCTCGATAGCATCACGGATATGCGAGGCGCGGTCGGACGGGTTGTCCGAAACGATTTAGATATTAGCTCTCGTCCGGATATTCTCGACGATTATTTTGGGTTTAAGCCGGTCGATTTGCAGTTTTCGAAAAGTGGAACAAGCTACGGTGCTTTAGATTCCAATACGCTTTTTGCGACAAGCCTCTATTACTCCATTGAACAGGGTTATCTCACCTTTCAAAAGTTTGGTGTCGATTTCGGACAAGCGGTGCCTAATCTTTATGAAACTCGGATTGTTCACAATGCGATTGCAGGCCGTAAAAATGGTGTTTCGCTTTACGAAATCAACGACAATGCAGAATTTTTAGCGCATCAATATACTGTCAACGGACAAGTTGGCGTCCGAAACTTTTTCTTTTCGTATCCTACTAATGAAGTCAAAGATGTTCCGTTAGGATTGAATATCGGCGTGATGGTACATGAGTTTTCTCATCTCGTTTTTAATTCGCTTTATTTTCAAAACGCGTACACGAATTTTGATTTTCTGAATACCAATAAGCCGACGGATAACACCTTTGTCGCTCTCGACGAAGGCATGGCAGATTATTTCGGGTTTATGGCGACAGGCGATCCGATGTTTTTTCAGTGCAGCTTCCCAGAGGAAAACAGAAACCTGACGATTCCAAAAGCTTTTACTCAAGATGTTGTCAGTCGCATGGCCTTAACCGACGGTAGTTTTGACTCTCACGAAGGGGGCGCTATCTGGGCTTCGATTCAATATGAAATTGGAACTCGTATCGGCTACGACGTAAATGCCCGTTCGCTGGTACAGCTTATGTCGAATCTTTCTCAGTGTCCGGACGTGATTAACGGAACAAATGTCTCAGCCGACTTCGGCGATATTGCAAGATGCCACTTTAATCTTTTAAACACTCGCGGAAATATCGGGAGCCAAGCAAACGATGTTCGTGCGATTTACCAGAAGTACCTAGGAACCTATGGAGGTCGGTTTTGAAAATCCTATTCCTATTCCTAGCCCTCTCGACGATTGCCGAAGCACGCTACCGCGCGATGCCGCTGATGCCTGCAAGAGATACCTCAGCTGAAATTCCCCGTGGAGAAAATGCGCAGCAAAGAAATTCAAAAAAATCTTCGGCGGCAGGGCCCGGACTTGCTGGGATTGAATTTGGAATGTACGGCGCGGGCGGTGTCTCAAGTAAAGAAGCGCTCGGTTTACAATGGCTGTGGGGCGGAAGAATTTCGTATCGATTGCCTGTTTTCTCTCAATTTCGTTTTCGTCCTTCGCTCGGTTATTTTAGAAAGAGCCAAAGTGAAGGGGCCGTTTCGATTTCCCAAAGTTTGATTGATTTAGGTCTAGGTGCCGACTGGCTTTTGATTCAAAAGAAAAGTGTAGATTTATCCGTCGGGATATTTAATCACATCGATGCAGTTTTCAGTCGGGTCTCCCTCTATGATGCGAGTGGAAGTTCTCCCTTAAGTTTTCGATACCGCGTAGCGCCTGCTGCGGGAATGCAAGTACACCTTTCGCCTCAACTCATCCTAACGGCTGATTTAGAATACGGGTTTATTCCTCAAGATCCCATGCGAACGTACGGGGCGTGGGCCCTGGGACTCGCGTTTCCTTTTTAAATTAATAAATCTTAGAGATCAGGTTGAGCCGCAGGAGGAAAGTTCATGCTTTCTTCGCGTTTTTCTTCGGCTTCCATCTCAGCTTTGCAGTTAATGCAATAAGTAGTGACGGGTCTGGCAAGAAGGCGTTTTACGCCGATGGGTTCGCCGCAGGATTCGCAAATTCCATAGCTTCCGTCCGCGATTTTATCGAGGGCGTCTTGGACTTTTGGAATCAATTTGCGTTGGCGATCTTTTACTCGCAGTTCAAAATTGCGTTCGGATTCGAGGGTCGCTTGATCGTTAATGTCAGGCACCGCAGTGGAAGTTTCCATTGAAATGATGTTTCGACTAAAATCTGATTTCAATTCGTCCAATTGTTTTTGAAGGATTTCTTTCAGTTTTTTAATTTCAGCCTGTTTCATCTTGAGCATTGTCCGTACCCTCGTTTATATGGATGGCGTGCATCCCACCGACATTTCATCGGCATGTCCGAATTTATCAGAATCAAAAAAAGAGTCAATCAATTCAATGACTTATTTAAGTATTTGAAATTGCAGGGTTTGGTCAAAGTTTTATTTGAAAAGCCACCGGAAGAGTCCCCGACAGAATATGTGTTTCGGGGCCACATAATGGGGGAAATGGGGGACTGTAAAAGGGACTCTCCCGGGACTTTACTGTTACAGAAGCTATCAACAACGTACCACTTTAGCTTCTTCAACAAATCTTGGCTTAAGATGATTCATCTCAGCATTGGATTAGAGAGCAAGGCATATGCCATTGAATTTCCATTTCAAACGCACGTTTTCATTGGTAGTACGTCTTTAACTAAAGGTGGATTTAGAGTGCCGACGGAGGGACGCCTTTATTTTTGAGCAGATAGCCTGTAAAATAAATAAACAACGTCCTGACCTTTTTCGCCCATCCCACTTTAAATTTAGATTCGTTTTAGAAATTTTGGAGAGTTGCATTATGTTTCGTGTCGTCTTTGTATTCTTGCTGAGTTTTTCTCCGATGCTTTTGGCGTCGGTGGAGTTCGTGCCTCTTCAAGAAAGAGCCGAAGGTCAATCTTTAACGGGCGCGAGTTTGCAAAACGACAGCCTTTATTCCAATCCTGCAAGCGGCGCTTTTCAAAATGTTTATTCTTTAGATGGAACCTATCTTTTATCAAAAGGTTTTGCCGTTTCCGTTCTTGATACGAAAACGTCTGCGGTGGGTGGAGCGCTGGGATATTTTCGATTGCCTATTCAAGGAACCGAACAAACCACTCAAGGGGTAAAAGTTTCTCTGTGTAATAAATATTCTGAAAACGTCGCCGTCGGAATTTCGGGCAAAATGATTTGGAGTCCGAATGTTCTCGAAACAGGAAAAGATCGAACCGTCGAAAGACTCACCGATATGGATATCGGAGTATTGTCGCACTTTGGTGTCTTAGAAGTCGGGACCACTTTAAAAAATGCCATTTTCGGCGATAAAAAGGTTTTGGATACCTACCGCGAGTTTGCACTCGGGGGACGAATCAACTGGAATCAACTTCTCTTTTTCTCGGCAACAGCGATCTCGAAATTATCGGAGATTAAACCTTACCAATACGGATTCGGAGCCGAATTTATCACCCCGTATTATTTCTCGATCAAAGGCGGATATCGCTTTTTGACAGAGGGTGCCAATCCATCATTTTGGAGTGCGGGCGCGAGTTTTATTAGCCCGAAATTCAATGTCCACTATGCAGTGGAGTTTCCAAACCAGGCCGAAGCAACTACTGAACATATTCTTGGGATAACTGTCTTCCTGTGAAAAATAAAACAATCTATCTACTCATGTTTATTGTCGGGGCGACGTTTGCCCACGGCGCTGCCATGGCCGCCGAAATCGGGATGGAACTTCTTCCGAAAGGAAGACTTTTTCGTCTGACTTTTGCGGATCCGAGAGAAATTCAGATGTCTCTGACGTTTGAAGGCGATTCCCAAATCCACGCCAATATCGGAAATTATTTTTCGCTCCTTTCAATTCGCCCAACCGAAGATTTAAATTGGGATGTACACTTTGGACTCGAAGGCGCGGGCTTTTTTACAATGAAGCAAGCCGAGAGTCGCTTCCCCCTCGAAACCGCCGACGGACTGATTGGAATGTATTTAGAAACCGAGCGTCGTCCTTTTCAAGCTCAACTTCGCTTTACCCATATCTCGGCCCACTTGGCAGATGGAAGCTCAGATTCTCCAATCGCTTACTCGCGAGAATTTATCACGGCCAAAGTCGCTTGGGTTCCTTCCGAACAAGCGCAGCTTTATGTCGGAGCCCAACGAGTGATGAATACGACGCCGATTGTAAATCCGTGGATGCTTCAAACGGGCGGCTCTTATTTTCTTCCTTTTAAGGCTTTCAAAGTCGTTCCCTATGTTGGAACCGATTTTAAATGGAGAGAAGACAGCGAATACAATCCGAGCTGGAGTATTAGGACCGGAATTGCTTTAAATAATCCTCCCGCGACGTTTCAATCTTTTCGATTTTTTTATTCGTACTACACCGGCGCCGATCCCAGAGGACAATACTTTCGACGGCTTTACACTGCCCACTCCCTCGGCATCGAAATGCAAATCTGAATTTTACAGTTCTTGATAAAGCAGACTGGGCTTGATGTCCTGGCTGTCTTGGTATTTTTTGCTTTTGTAAGCGTCGAATTCGCCCGCGATTTGGTGGTAAAAAATCTGGCAGATTTCGACATCGGGATAAATCTTCACAGGTTGAAGGGCTGAAATTTCCAATGTCCAGAACCCGCGAAAGCCCACATCTCCAAAGCCGGCCGTGATATGGACTGAGAGTCCGAGCCTTCCGATTGAAGATCGGCCTTCGAGCATCGGAACTAAGTTTTTGGTTTCGGTGTACTCGGCGGTCCGGCCGAGGTAGAGACGACCGGGTTGTAAGACTAAACCTGTATCGGGAATCTCAAAGCGTTTCAGCTTCATTTCCTTTTTCATATCGAGCTGGTGTTTTTCGTAAACGGCGAGTTCTTTGTGGAGTCTTAAGTTGTAGCTATTGGGCCCCATTTGCTTGGCGACAAAGGGTTCGATGACAATTTTTCCATTGTTCATCTCTTCTAAAATTTTTTTTCCTGAAAGGATCATGACCGCTCCCGAATCTTGTCTGGCTTTATTTTAGGGAGAGGTTAAAGAAGAAATTCTGAAAAGGGGAGGAGAATTTTGCCCTTTGGAGTGGGGCCGTTTGGAGTGGTCCCGGGCTGTATAGACCTAATTAGGTCATCCCATACAGCCCGGAACAATCCATGACTCCATCCTAGCAGAGATTGACTCAACTCAGGTAGTCTCGCCGCAGCACATAAGACTTGATGCGTTAACGGACGTTAAAAATAGACTTATCTATGTGTGTCAAATTTCCGAAAAGAAAACATGCAAGAGTTGATGGAAATGCTTAACGAGTTTTTGGATGATATGGCGGGAACTCGTCAGCTTGCGAAGCGAAATCGCGTGCCCCTCCTCGCTTCGAGCATCGCTTTCTTTTCCATCTTTTCGATGTTTCCGTTTTTGATTCTTTGTTTTGCGGGGAGCCAGTATCTTTTTCGACAAATCAGTTCCGCGGAGGTCGATCCGCAGAGCCAAGAAAAGCTAAAGCAGTTCTTAGATTCGATTCTGCCCTCAACCGATGCCGGAATGGCGGAAAACTTTATGCAGGTTCTCAAACAGAACTCGCTCGCGAATATTTTTAACGTCGCTTTGTGCGCTTGGTCCGCGTTTCAGCTTTTTAATGTTCTTCACTACGCGTTTGAGCAAATCTCAGAACGTCGTACGGGTCGTAACGCTTTGATCACAAATCTGGTGAGTGGACTTTGTTTTATGGTGATGGTCGCAACAAGCACGCTTCTGTTGCTCGCCTCAACCACCGATACGAGTTTCCTAAAGGTTATTTTCCCGGAACAATTTGGGAGTTGGGATCTTTTGAGTATTAAGATGCTCGTGGCGCTGCTAGGTACTTTAGCGGTCATTGTCGCCATCACGTTTATCTACAAACTGATGCCGCTGCAAAAGGTGAAACTCGTTTTTGCTTTTCGAGGAAGTGTTTTGTTTTTACTTTTCTTCATCGTGGGACGGTTTAGTTACGAAATTTATGCGAAGTATTATAGTTTTATGAATGCGGGAACTTTTGGTCCCTTCTTTACGTTCATTATGATGATTGTCTGGATTTACTATGTCAGTCGCGCTTTTCTTTTCGCGGCACAGTATTCAATCTATCTTCAGGAAAAAGAATCCGCTTAAAACTGGCTTAGGAAAATATTCGTGAAGAGGTAATCTCCGCTCATCACAAGGGTTGCGGTGTTTGTGAGAAATGTTGCGAGGCGTGTGGTGCCGGGAAAAATTTTGTAGTTGGATTTTCCGCTAGCGGGCGAATATCGGTAGACGAAGCCATTTTTATCCATCCACTCGTGCCCGTGCTTCGGCCCTATGTAGACCATTTGATGTTTTCGCTGAGTGAGGTTGCTTCCGCCCGAAATCCAAATATTTCCAAGATCGTCTTCGGAAACGCTGTTGGCACATCCCGAAGTCCCTTGTCGTTCTGGGTATTCCACCTCACGGCTTGTAAAGTGAAGGGATTTTTCCCAAACCACTTCGCCTTTAGCGGTGATTCGATAGGCGATAGGTTCTGTGATCCAGTCGTGGGCTACACGGATATTTTTTTCTCCAACGACGTAAATATCTCCCTTGCTGCTTTCAATGACGTCCCAAGCCTTTCCCGGCGAAAGCGTCTTTTCCCACTCCGTTTGTAAATCGGCGTTAATCTTTTGCAGATACGCAAGATGGGTCTCCACTTTTTTTGTGTCGTCTTTGCTGACCGTGTAGCCTGCGAGAAGAAAGCCGCCATTGCGAGTTTTTTTCATCGTCACGAGCTCTTTGTTCTCGTTTGTGTAGGAGGTCTTTGCGTGCTCCGAAGAGTTGATCTTTAAAAGTGTTGTCTGCTTTGGATCGGCGTAATCTTTTCTCCCTTTGGAAACAAGAACCGTGAAATTTCCGTCACTCTCTTCGAAGGCACCGAAAGCCATGTTTCCGAGGCAATTGTGTTCCTTCTCCGAATATTTTGGCAAACAATGCTTCTGTTTCCAAACGACCTTTCCCTTGTCGTCAAACTTATAAAAAATGGATTGGCTGACGTTTAATGCCAGTGCGATATCTTGTTTTCCGACCGCAAGATATCCTCCGTCTTTAGTCGGGTAAATACCTCGAAAAGAGAGTTCATGTTTGTCATCGACAAAACTCCAGAGACGTTTTCCGTTTTTGTCAAAACGCAAGATATTGCCGTAATCCTCAATTCCGATGAATCCGCCGTCGTGTGACGGAGAGACGAAATCAAAATTGATATTCTTTTTAAAGATAGCAACAGGCGCCGTAGCGGGAGAAAGTAATTCAAGAAGGGAGGAATACTGATATTTGCGATCGTCGAGGCCTGTCGCATATAGGTAGCCATGAAAGACGGTTCGGTATTCCGCTTTCTTGTCGTTGTAAAGCTGAGTCCATACCTCACGATTTAAAAGTAATAGCGGCGCGTTTGTGTTTTTGTCTAAAACGAATTTGATATCTTTCACTTCGCCGTACTGGTTTGGGATTTCTGAGAGATTATTTTTGTCGACTAAAACAAGGGAAGTCTTTTCGAGGGCGTTCTTAAACTGGGATGCTTTTAAATCGGCATGCAAAGGATTTCCAAGAAGTTCGCGTCGCGAAAGTTCTTCATAAATATGATATCCCATCTCGGTCACCCAGGCGGAGACGCGATCTCCATTTGCCCCACCTTCATTCCCCGAAAATGCGGAGAAGTTAATTAAGAGGCAAAATAAAATCAGAAGATTGACTTTTTTCATATGGGATCAGTCTTAGCTTCTCCAAAGGATAAAATCCAGCGGTTTACAGGTTTTCAAAAAGAAAGGCTCAGATAACCCATGCCGATTCGGCCAAGGGTAGATTGGCAGGCTACCAACAGAAATGGAGTCAACCACGGTCGCTAAGGCAAATGAGAAATGATAATAAGAATGATTATCATTATTGACAGCGCGCAGTAGAGATAATATTGACTGTTTCATTGAAAGGAACTCTTTATGAAACATCTCTTTTTATTTGCATTGCTTTTAAATAACTTGTCTTTTGCGACGACTGTTCCGGAAGCCGAAGGGGAAAAGGGTTGTCTCAAAAAAGAAATTTTGCGGCTCCTGGCGAAAACCGAGTACAAAAATATCGAAATTGGAACGATTGATTTAGGCACCCGAACTGAATTCGATGCCAAAGATGCTGGTGGTAACCGCCTCATCGGAATCATCTACGCGGATTATTTCAAAAAGAACGAAATGTTTCACTGTCATCTCGATACCCACACTGCTTGGCCAACGGCCGCAGTGATGAGTGGAAACACCAAGGCCTTTGCATTGATGAACGAAAAAGAAGAACGACTTTTTTCAGTTTCCAAAACCTACAAGGTTAAGGGTAAAAATTACTCTCTCTAGGCGCCCTCAGTTACTTACTCAGTAAAATCCGAAAAACGTTCGCCTGTTTGAGTCATGTATTTCGTTTGTCTTTGATTTTTGAAATACCAAATCGGGTAAAAGCGGCTCCGGGTTTGCTCCGACGGTTGAAAGACAAGCCCAGTCTCGGTGTTCGCATCGAGAGGGAACGATCCATCATCTTGCATCGCGAATTTTTGAATGGCTTTTTCCTTCGAGAGATATTCCAATGCCTCTCCTAGAACTCCGATTTCTTGAAACTCTCCGGTATGAGCATTGATGAGAATACTTCCGACGGCTTTTTGAGAATTTTTAGAGACCAGCGGAACTACATAATAGTCTGAATTATCGTGATGCGTATCGTGCACTAAGAGAGGTGCTGCCGCCTGAGCTTTTAAAAGCGCCGAATAATTTGGCTTTTGGGCGAGCCCTAGTTTCTTCAATGCCCTCAACGCATTTTTTTGAGCCGTCTTTGCCGGGAGAATCGCTTTTGATTCATCTCTGATATCTTCTTGGGCGTAGGCCGTTCCGAATCGATCTGTTTTCTGGAAAATGCCCACAAAATTTCCTGCCCACTTACTGCCATCGGCACCGCCGACAGAGTACCAATATTCTTTAAACCAATTCTCACCGGTCATCAGCGATCGAACTCCCGCACGGTTGGTCGCGCTACAAGGCGGCCACGGATTTGTGATCTCAATTTGTTCGAAACGGACATCGTTGTTTCTCGCTGGGTCGACATTCGTTTTAAATCCGTCGACGACAATCCAGTGTTGAAATCCATAAACGAGCACCGTCGCAGGATATTGAGTCGAACGGAGGCTTGAGATGAGCGAATACAAAAGCGTTTGCGCCTTAGTAGAATTAAAGATCTGCCAGTTCGAACGGAGGTTTTTTCCATGAATTTCCAGTGCGGTTCTCAGTCCGTCCGGGTCGGACGCCCACGCCCCATTGGGATCATTCATGTTTTTCTGGATGGTGGACCAGAGAGTTGCTTGAGACAACTTGTGCTTCTCTCCGTAGGGATAGGCTTCTAAGATCATCTGGGCCGAAGCGGCGCCGCACCAATTAGAGTATTCCTGACAATAAGAAGGTTCCTGATTCAACTGGCTGAGTGAAAGCGAATAACTTCCCCACCCGGCAGCGCTGATAAAGAGACTAAAAAATAAAACCCATTGCGATAGAAAACGAAACATCTTTGATCTTCCCCCAAGTATTTAAGCGGGGGTCAGTTTTGAGGAGAGAGTGGCCTTGGTCAAGGAGGGGTGTGGCAAAAGTTTAAGGAAGGTGTTTGAAAGTTCAAACCCCTTCCTCGAAAAAAAACTAGTAGCGTCCAGCGATAATCGTATAGATCGATGTTTGGACTTTATCCTTTTTAAGGGATTCAAAAATTCCGTCTACGAATTTCTGACCATGTCCTTTGGCGCCCGCCTCAGATTCGAGCCGCGCATAGGGTTCTAGTTCCCATGCAGGTTCGTCCGTGATGACGATCGCCATTCGATTTTTACTTTTCCAGTTTACTTCGTCCGCGACCTTTTTAAGTCCATGGTAAGAGGCTTCGCCCGGATCCGTTGAATGCGTTTTATCCGGATACTCAGTGAGGAGGTTTTGAAGCGTCTCGACAACCTTTGTTAAATTTTCCGTGGGTTGGAGATTGAGGAGTTCCTTTCCGGGTTTTCCGAAGGTGACAATCCCCACCTTGTAGCCGCGGTCCTTGATGTTTTCCAAAGACTTCACAATGGCGACAAGTCCGTCAATCGTGCCTTTGATTTTGTTTTGCATCGAACCTGAGTAATCGAGGACGAAAACGACTTCGAGGCCGTCTGCGTTTGTGCTCATTTTCGTTTTCACATGCGAGAAAACATCGATCGCAGCTTGCGTGAACTTTTTCTCGTCTGCTGCAAAAGTAACAAGACCGCCAGTGGCAGAACTCATTTTGTAGCCTGCGCTTGCAGCCGATCCGTCAAAGCCGTTTTGCCTTGCGTACTGGGTCACCGCAGCTTCGTCTTTTAGGATTTCAATTTTTCCTCCATTGTCCTTCACAAAACCTTGGGAAGGAGGAACAGCAGCAGCGGGTTTTTCTTCCGCTCTTAAAACGACCGGTCGAGCGACGGGTGCCGCGGGAAGATTACTCGCTTTAATAATCGCGGCGTAACGAATGCGAAGATGTTCGACGTGAGAAAGCACGAGGCTTTTAAATCCGGCTAACTTACTTCCTTTAGCGCTAAAGGCATCCCGCAGTTCTTGGATTTTTGCCTGCTGTGTTTCAGGATTTTCGTACACGTGGGTGCTGTTTTTATCGAGAGCCGTCATCTCGAAGAGTAAATTCAATTCGAGACGCTCGACGATTGCGAGAACTTCGTTTTGTCTCTTTTCAACCGTCGCAAAATAACCGTCGGTTGTCGGACGGTCGGAGGCAACGATCGAATCTTTTACAAGTACACCCTTGAAAAATTCATTGGTTCCCTCTGAGAACTCTTCAAGCTTTTTATCTAAATCGAGTAATAATTTTACTTCTTGTTGGGAAGTGTAATCCAAGCCATAGCCGCTATCGAGAAGCGTATTGTATTTTTCCTTCAGAGCGTTCGTCGAATCTTTCAACTCGTTATAACGCTTTAAAAGGTCGGAGTATTCTTTGTAATAGGAGTTTCCTGAACCTGAACTGTAGGAACCCGAAGATTCATTGGAGTTTGATTTCTTAATTAGTCCGCACGATGTCAGTGCGGCAACTAGAGCAATCATTGTGAAAAAAGAGATGCCGTTTTTTGTCATGGATAATCCTCGAAAGATGGTTTGAAGCGAGGCATTATATGGATCTGGAAATCTTTGTCAATCTAGGATCGAGACTTGGATTTGCTTAAAACCCGAGAAAGCGAGACTGTAGTGATTGTGAATAGGAGGCGAGAGAAGTTTGAGAGGTGGGAGGTCCTTTAAAAGGCTCGTGAAGAGAAGATTCATCTCTATTCGTGCGAGCTTCGCGCCGAGACAAAAATGGGCACCATGGCCGAAGGCGAAGTGAGGATTATATTTTCTATCGAGAACGCAATCATTTGCGGCCTCGAAGACTTGCGGGTCACGGTTTACCGAATGGGTGGAGATAAAAACCACCTCACCTTTTTTGAGTTCTCGGTTTCCTAATTTCGTATCTTCTTTAATCACTCTAAAAATAAAGGTGACGGCAGGATCGAGACGATGAAACTCCTCGAGTGCTGTCCCGAGAAGTTCTGGGCGATTTCGAAGTTTATCTTGGACGCCTTCGGTTTTTAAAAACGTGAGGAAGTTACTTCCTAATTGGTCAGTCGTGGTAACTTGCCCTGCCACGAGCATCATGATGGCTTGAGAAACGATCTCATCGTCTGTCAGTTCGAACTCTTTTTGATGCCGGACGAGAATGCTTAAAAAATCTTTTCCGGGGTTTTCTTTTCGCTTCCTGACTAAATCAGTGAAGAAATTTTTTAGATTAAGCGCACTCTGGTTGACTTCGATTCCATCCGCATTTTGATATGCGGAAGCGCCCCCGAAGAACTGAGTCATATTAATCGACCACTTGAAGAAATTTTTTCGATCAGTTTCGGGGATTTCGAAAAGATCCGCAAGCACCGTAGAGGGGAGAATCTCAGCCATTTGAGAATTAAAGTCGAAGCTTTTTTCCTTTCGGCAATTTTCGATGATTCTATCGACCGTCGCTTGAATCATCGGTTTATAGGATTCTAAAAGTGCATCGGTTAAACCCAAGCTTGCGATTTTTCGTCTTGCATTGTGTGGCTTTCCATCACTCATCACCATCATTTTCATGACAACTTCGAAAAAGTCTTTGATTAGCGAAAGATCCATATCTGGCATTCGAGAAATGAAAAAAGCACTTCGATCGGCTGAGTAAACTGGTGATTTTAAAACTTCTTCTGCCAATCTAAAATCGGTGACGACCCAAAATCCCCCTTTTTCCCAGAAGTAAAGCGACCCCTTTTCTCTCAAAAATTGAGCGAACTCGGTAGGAGTACTTTCTTTTTTAATCTCGAGCAGGGATTTTTGAGGCGTCGTCATAAAAGCTGAATCCTTCTTAAATGTCTCTGAGTTTCCGTGTCAAATGCATTTCGGCCATGCAAGAGGGAATGGTTGTCGGCAATTAAGATGTCGCCTTCTTCCCAGGAATGCGCGTAGCAGTACTTGGGTGAATAGATTTTTCGTACCAAATCGCGAAAAAAGAGTTCAGAAAGTGTCTTTGAAAGACCATGGATTTCAAGCGTGACCGGATTCAATTTTGTCTCGACGGGTTCTGCAAATCTTAAGATGACTTCGCCCCGTTCGGGATGAGTCTCAATGAGCGCGGTTGTGAAGCTTCCGCCGTAATGGGCGAGTTTCTCGGTTGAGTAGGTGAGACTGACTTTTTGCCAGATGTCTTTTAATTCTGCTTTTGTGTCGGTCCAGATGCGGTGGGTGTCTGTGAAAAGCGTTTCTCCTCCCGATTCGGCCTGCGGCGAAGAGACGCATTGAAAAATTAAAAAAGACGGAGTCCGATGAAATGCTCCATCCCAATGAAAGGGAACTGCTTCTCTTGAGAAAAGGTAGTTTTTTGGATCTCGATCCGGTTTCATTTCCATCACAGGTCCGAAATTCCATTCGAGAAAATCTCTTTGAGAGGAAGCGGCGAATTCCATTAGCTCTTTTTTTTGCAAAGGATTGAATCCTCTAAACAGAATGAGTTTTTCTTTTTTTAGAAGACTTCGCAATGCTCGACCCTGAAAGTCTCTCAAATCCGTTCGACCATCGGCAAGAATAAGCTTTCCAAAAGGTTGCAATGAGCTTTCAGAGTAAGGCTCAACGGATCTGAGAAGGCTTTTAGACATCGTAGAATCCATAGGTGTCATCCATAAACTTTAATTTTGCGCCTTGTTCGATGGCTTCCTTGCGAGAGACCAGACTCGGGGAATCTCCCTTAATGAGCACGACCGAATGCCAAGGCGTTCTCCAGTGATTTTCGGAAGGAAGGAGACGGACTCCAATTTTTTCTGACGATTCGCTTTGGGGATGAATCGAAAGTCTCAGAGAGTGTGGAAACTTTTCTTCAACAAGTGCACTCCAAGCTTGACTACGTCTAACGACTTCGTAGGCCACAGCTTTGGATTCGTTGCGAGTTTTTTCGCGACTTTTCGCGGGGGCTAAGACCACTCGGTCTTCAAAAATAAACCGATGGATTCCGTTGAAAAGTTGGGCTTCTTGGGGCGACGTCTGAATTTTCGCTCGAAGTTCTTCTTGGGAGAGAGCGTATTTTCGCATCAGCTCTTCGCGCATTTCGAAAAAGTTAAAGTCCGTTAAAACGTCGTCGAGATTAAACGTATTTAGAGAGTTCAGTCCGAACTTTTTGATAATCTGATGAAGCGAGGCCTGGTAAGCACTGACCGCTGTATCTGAAACAAGGACTAAATCATTAAAGACTCTGCCATCAGAACAGATGGTAATTTCAGCCCCTGCAGCATAGAGAGCGGAAATTTCATCGCACAAACCGTTTAGGTTTTTGAGTGCGAGGACCTCTCCCATATCGGGAAGGTGGCCGAGGGTTTTTTCGCGATTGGCTGATTTCGCGGGGAAAGCAGGGATCACCATATGAATGGGAAGTTCTTGCAACATCATCGTTTCAATTTTTGCGATGATTTTACTTTCGACCTCGGGCGTCTTCGCGAGGGCGCCTCCGTTTTTCAATGGGTTGATTCGTTGTCGAATCAGCTCGTAAACTGCTTCTGCGGTCGCCCGTTTGTCTTCTAATTGCATCTTTAAAGCCCACATCTTTAACTCCTTCATCTGTTGTGACTATCGAACGTTTCTCAACATAAATAAAATGACTTCATTCAATAGTGGTAATAGGGATTATCAATACTTAACAAATTGTTAAGGGAGTTCCGGCGCTCCCAAAGCTGTGTTAAAGAAGAGGGATGCTTCTCCGATTTCAAGACACCCTGTTACAAGCTTTAAAGAGAATGCAACTGGCTCTTTTGCGTCCTAAGATCGCCCGATTAGATGACGTCGTTCGTCAGAGAAAAGGGGAATGGGCTTTAGCCAATCCAACCGTCGCTCATCCCGTCCAAAACCTTCTGATCTTTAAACCGGATGAGATTGGAGATGCCGTGCAAAGCTTACCTGCTCTTTGGGAACTCCGAAAAGCATTGCCCAACGCCAAATTTTTTCTCATTTGTCAGCCAAAGACGAAGAGTATTTATGAGGCGAGCGGTCTGATCGATGAAATATCGACCGTCGACGTACAGATGCGTTTTGTGCGTTTTCCTGATCTAAAACTAGAGGAAGCGCTCGCGAGCTTTTCCATTTCGCAGTTCGATGCGGCCCTTTTTCTAAGGACTTACTCAAGTTACTTTTCTTATTTCAAGAAACTGCCTGCAAAAGCACTCATCCATCCCGAAGACCCCAGAATGAAATCTTCAAGTCCACTGCAGATTCCATTGAATATGCATGGGGCGAAAAAATCTCATCAAAGCTTATTGATGCTGGAGCTCGTATCGATTTTGACTCGAAAAACATACGCGCAAAAGGATGTGACCTTTCCGGATTTGAAATTTACTCAATTAAAAAACGCCGTTTCTGAGCCTTATATCGTATTGCACCCCTTTGCGAAGTTAGAGACCAAGCGCTTTCCCGAAAATCGTTGGTCGGAGCTGATTGAGGTCCTCTCTCGAAAGTTTCCTGAGACAAAATTTGTGACGATTGGGGGAAAAGAAGATCCTGAGCTTTCTCTTCCTCAAAACTGCCTTCAGCTGCAGGGAAAACTCTCTTTATCTGAAACGGGACAGCTTTTACAAAAAGCAATGGCATTTATCGGCAATGAGAGTGGTCCCGGGCATCTGGCCGCGTGTCTGAAAATTCCGACCGTGACTTTAATGGGCGGGCATTCCGACCCACACGAGTGGGCTCCCATTGGGAAGAGTCTTGTCATTCGCAATCCTGTTTTTTGTAGTCCTTGTCACTTGCGGGTATGCCCCGGTCTCGGTCTTGTTTGTCTCACCGAGATGACGGTCGAAAAGGTCGCGCCTCGGATCATTGAGTTTATTCAAAAATCGAGTTCTGCTTCAGACGAAAGAAGCTTTAACGAATTTCAAGAGGTCGATCTTCGGCCTTGAGAGGTTCTAGATGGTTTTCTTTTTTAAGATGGGCTTCCCAAAGATTTTCCACTAGCTCCGAAAATTCTCGTTTAAATTTCTGTTTCGAAAAACGTTCCGCTTGCTTACGGCACTCTTCTTCCGAGAATTTTAAGGATTCCAACTGAACAATCGCGCGCGTTAAGCACTCGACTGTGGGTTCTTTGAAAAAGACTCCTGTCTTATTTTCAAGAACGGTTTCAAGGGCTCCGCCTCGAGCATAGGCGACCACCGGTTTTCCACTGGCCATGGCCTCGAGTGGAGAAATTCCAAAGTCATCTTCACCCGTAAAAAGTAAGGCCTTACAGCCGGCGTAGAGATCGGTAAGTTCTTCAAAACCGACTTTACCGACGAACCGAGTATTTTTTCCGGCAAGTTTTTCAAGCTGGGCTTTTTCTTGCCCGTCACCGACGATAATCAAAGGCTTTCCAAGTTTTTCACAGGCTTGAATCGCGAGATCTAAACGTTTATTCGGAGCGAATGCCGATACCGTTAAATAATAATCACCGCTTTCGCCTTTAACCGGATGAAACTGTTCTAGATCGACGTAAGGATAAATCACATCCGCTTTGCGGCCATAGTAGTGTTGAATGCGTTTTTGTACCCAGCCCGAAATCGCCACAAAACGGGTGACACGCGAACTGGAACTTGTGTCCCAGATTCTGAGATAATGGAGCAAGGGCGAAACTAAGAGACGCTTCCATCCCGAAAAATAGTCTTGAGTTTTATCCCAAGCGTAGCGCATCGGGGTATAGCAATAACAAATGTGAAGCGCGTGGGGCGAGGGAATAACGCCTTTGGCAACGCAATGACTTGAAGAAATAATCAAATCGAATTGAGTGAGGTCAAAACTTTCAATCGCCATCGGAAAAAAAGGAAGTAATTCGCGGTACCATTTTTTCCGGAAAGGAAATTTATTTAAAAAAGAAGCGTGAACGGTGTGCGACTCGATTCTGGGAGAAACCCGACCCTTGGAGTAGAAAAGCGTAAAAATCTCGGCATCCGGAAACTCTTCGAGCATGACTTCGAGCATCCGCTCGCCCCCGCGATATCCCACAAGCCAATCATGAACAAAAGCAATTTTTACGGATGAATCAATAGGCATGGCGGTCATTAAATCCTTTAAAAAGAGTCAAAATCAAAATTTTTATGTCGAAGTAGTGCGACCAATGTCCGATGTAAAAAAGATCGTGTTTGATGCGTTCATCGATGGACGTATTGCCTCGCCACCCGTTGATCTGTGCCCAGCCCGTGATTCCCGATTTCATTTTATGGCGGAGCATGTATTTGGGGACTTCGTCGCGGAACTGATCCACAAAGACTGGGCGTTCAGGGCGAGGGCCGACAAGGCTCATATCGCCGTTTAAAACATTATAAAATTGTGGGATTTCATCGAGACTGGTTTTTCTTAAAATCTTTCCAATCTTCGTGACACGAGGATCATTTTCTTTGGCCCAGACGGCACCTGTCTTTTCTTCGGCGTCGATTCGCATCGAGCGAAATTTATAACAGGGGAAAATTCTTCCATCCGCTCCCATTCGAGTTTGAGAGTAAAAGACCGGGCCCTTCGAACTCAAGCGGACTAAAATCGCAATCGCGAGATAAAGCGGCGAAAAAAGCGTCAGCACTAAAAATGAAATTACGATATCGATAGCGCGTTTTAGAAATCTATCTGTCGCTCCCAAAGGTTGCTGGTTAAAGACTAAGAAAGGCATTCCACATTCTTGGTCTGAGAGATACGTAAACGTGCTGTATCGACCAAAGTCGGGCAAAACTTTTACGGTGACGAGTTCATGCGAAAGCGTTTCGAGCACTTCGTTGCTGTTTTTTTGCAAATCGGTCGGATAAGCAATTACCGCAACGTCGACGGCACTCTTTCTAACGATATCGCGCGTGCGGCTTTCATCTCCCAGGTAAGGGACGTTGGTCAGACCGTCACTATTTTGGGGTCCGATATGTCCCATCCACTCAAAAGGGTATGGCTTTCGCGCTTCTAATTTTCGGACATACATGGAAAGAAGCTCTCCCGAGCCGACGAGTAAGATTTGGATTTTTCGGATCAGAAAAGTTTCGGCAGAGATCCAAAGAAGGTGCATAATCCCTCTTTCTGCAGCGAGTCCAATACAGGCAACGATGGGAAATAGGCCTAAGAAAACCCTCGAAAAATGCACTTCATCGAGAAAATAAAGAATCGAAATAAATACGAGGGTCCCTAAGATGGAACCTTGGACGATTTTTTTCAGCGATCGAAACCCTAAACTCACGCGATCTTTTCGGTAAGCTCCCACGACGTGAAACATGGCGCAGAATACTAAAATCAGAGGGAGAGTGACTCTCGAGTAAGCGGAAATTTCCGGAACGCCTTTCTGGATAGGCAATAGCTGACTTTGAAAACGGAGGTACCAAGATAAATGCCACAGAGCGGCAATGGTAAATGCGTCTGCGATTTTGAGGGCGAAGACGTACAAAAATAAAGCTTGGGTATATTCCATAGAGCGAAAGCATCTTAATGGGAGCGTGGGATCGGCTCAACATGTTTTTTCTTGGAGAACCCAACTAAAAACCTTATAATAATAAAGTACTTAGAGGCATGTAACTCTAAACGAGTCTTTTAGGGAGGACCCGTGACAAAATCTGAACTGATAGAAAATATTGCGCGTAAAGCCAACCTCACGAAAAAGAAGGCAGAGGAGCTCGTAAACACGATCTTCGATTCCTTTTTTATGTCGATGGTGAAAGGCGATCGAATTGAAATCCGTGGATTTGGGAGCTGGTTTGTAAAAAGCTACAAATCCTACGTCGGAAGAAATCCTAAAACAGGAGCCGACGTTTTTGTTCCCGAGAAAAAACTTCCATTTTTCAAAGTGGGCAAGGAATTGAAAAAACGAATTGATTCGTAAGCGATTCCGAAAAAAAATTAAAAAAAAGCCCGGATGCGACAAGCATCCGGGCTTTCGTTTGATATCGATTAAAGTTCGGCGCCGGCTTTGGCGGACATTTTAATAAGTCCCCAAATGATCACTTCAGCAACGACAACAACTGCAATCAACGTGACTCCATTGATCGAAGGATAGTTGTTGGGGGCAATCATTCCAAACAGCATCGGTCCGGATAAAAACGTATTCGTGCGAGAAGCAAGTAAAGCTTTCTTCGCCATTCCTGCGGCTTCGGGAGGAGTCGTTCCCGCTTTCATCCAAGTAAGCAATTGTTTTTGAATCGGCCAGATGATGAACCAAACGTTAAACCACATAATGGTTCCCAAGGTTCCACCGAAAAGAATCCACATCGCTCGGTGGGTCATTTTTCCGTCGGTAGGATCAAACATCAAAGCCCAGTCGCCGTGACCGTATTTTACGAGCAAGAGCAACCAGCCCGCTAAAAAGGTAATCATCGCTCCCCAACGAAACCACCAAAGAGCGCGCGAAAGCAGTATTGGATTTACTTGGGGTTTGATTTCCTTCGCTAAAACGCCTTGAAAAGGAACGTTCACAAAATTGAAAAAATACAAATGCCCAATCCAAGTGATCCCCGCCATAATGTGAATCCATCTTAGAAGAAAAAGAAAATTATCGTGAAAATCAGTCATCGCCATAAAAACCTCCTCATTGTTGAGGGAAGATTTCATCACTAAAACCCCTAGAGGGCAAGGGGTAAGCTCTTTTTTTGTCGCCGTTGGAGAAACCCCCGAGTCCCTGACTAAGCCGTATACAAAATCAGAATACATTGTGAAGTGAACTCAACAACTCCCCGAAATAAAATGAAATTTTCGAAAGGAAATCGAATCGTCTAAAAAAAGAGCCAGCTGTCATCCATTCACACAGTGAAACAATTTTAAATCTTAAGCAGTTAGCGAAATTCGTGCGAAGACAATTTTTTTCTGACACAAGTGTATTCTGTTTGGTCTACCGATTTCGTAGCTAAATCTCCTTTGTGAAGACCCAAAATTCTGGCCACGGGTATGCAATAGCAGTCAGTAAGGAATCTATTTATATGTCAACGAGGCTTCACAACTTGCGCATGCCCTATCAGTGTTTACTGATATTGCTGGCACTTTTTTCTGCTTCCTCCAAAGCGGATCTTGTAAGCCAGTTGCCCGGCCTCGCCTTACCGTCGATAATGGCGGGATTTGAAGCTTCTAGCTCCATCAGCAAAGTTAGTATGGAAACCCAAGCGGCTCTCTACTCGGCGCAAACTGCAGCCGATGTTTCCATGTATCAAGCCACGCTTTCTGCAGGCACGACGATTTATCAAGCGGATGTCTTAAAGAAAATGAATGACATGAGAATTAGTACCGACCGCGAGAATCTCGCTCTCCAAATGGGTGAGATCCACGATATCGCGAAGAAGACTCGCGATCTTAATCGAGACACCTTTAAAACAGAGTGGGAACTTAAAAATCGTTTACTCGATTTAAAAGCAAAAACAGATGCTCAAGCGATTGAAGCTCAAGCCGCTCTCAATAAAAAAGCGGGAATCGAAGCAGGCATTATTCCCCGTTTTACCGACGTAGCAAGCGTGAATCCAGGTGCGGCTCAGTCGTCGGGAGCCCGTCTTTTAGCGCAAACGACTCAGAACGTATCGACGGAAGTTCCGTACCGCTCAGGATTTTTTAGAAAAGGTTTAGCGTTTGGTTCTTCGAGACAAAAACGAAATGTGACGAGTGATTTGAGTCTGTTTAAAAGTACATTCCAATCGCGTCCTGCAAATGCAAATTTTCTTCCTCATTCTTCTTCAGAGGGAGCTGTCACTCAATCCCGCACTACGGGTCGAGCTTTAGCCCCTTTCAGAGTCCATTAAGACCGACTGTAAACACCTGATTTTCAAATCGAATCTTTAAAAAATCCCCTGTTGGCCACAAAAAAGACACCTTAAACGTTAGGGTTTCAAGGGGTTAACAAAACAAAGCTTTTGGGAGATCGAAACCTATTCACCTGTCCAAGGACTAGTCAGTGTGAATTCCTATGGAATTCACAAGTTTAGGGAAACCGGCCGTTGGCAGGCTGTATGCAGTATTAAATACCAAAGAGACTTAACAATTATGAAGAGTAACCCGATGAAAACTCGAAAAACAAATTTAAAGCTTTCTGAATTAAAACGAAAAGTCGGCATTATCACATTGATGGCTTTCGGACTCACTCATAGCATTACCCCCGTAATCGCTAAGAGCTCGATGGCGGCAATCAATAGCAACCCCGGAATGGTTGGGGCGATGATGGCGGTAGCGAATTTAAACTACAGCATGCGTGTTGCTGCTGAGAACCCTCAAGATGCTTGGAGAGTTCAAAACGTCCGAAATGCAATGGGACTGGTGCCAGTTGCTTTGATGGGATTGTCTCAAGAGTTCATGCAAAATAAATTGGTCAATAACGATTTATCGACTGTGATGGGAATGCTCGGTGGTTTTGTCGATCAAAACGCTGCAAAAGGGTACGAAAAATTCTTACAAAAACCTGATGCGAGCATGATTCCTAAACTTGGAAAAGATTTTCCACAAACCTATTTAGCAAAAGCCGAAGCTGAAGGCAGCGCTAAAGTTCAAAGCCTTGCAGGCAATGAACAAGCTCCCGGTAAGCCAGCAACGGATGAAAAAGCTGCGAATCCTTCGAGTGACCTCACACAATTTAAAGATGAGCTTTTAGACTTAGGAAGTTTTGCCGCTCAGAAGAAATTGGAAACAGTTGCACCCGTTTCGAATCAAAATCTTTTTGGCGATGAAATGGCTCCTCGCAAAGTGGCTCAAGCAAAGCCTGAAGAAGTTGCAAACCCAAAATTAAATTTTCAAGAGATTACGGCATCCAATCCTCCAACAGTGAGTCGCGGACTTTCTTCTTTACCTGAAGGCAAAGCAGAAATTCCTCCTCCGATGTTAAGCCCTCGTGAATTGGACAGCGAAAATGAAAAAGATGCTGAAAACGAAAAACGTTTGCAAAAAGAATCTGAGAGCGATGCATTCTTCAAAAAAGTCGGAGACTCCAAAGAAGAAGAAAAATCTCCGGCCAGCAAAAAACGCAAAAAACTTCGCGACAATTTAAGTTTTTTACCTTCTCACTTACGTTTCTTTCCTTTGATTGCACTGGTTGAAGCTTTAACGATGACCGAAGCGAAAGCCGAACCCAATGCTCCTCCTGCTCCAGGCGGATCTTGTGGTGGTGGCGGTGGCGGCGGTGGTGGAAAAGACGACCAACAAGGTGCAGCTGCCGGTGCTGTGATTCAAGCGCTTGCCGGAGTGATGGCGATTGCGATTCCCGCGGCTATTATGGCGGATTCGGATAAAAAGATTACGGCGATGACGATTAACGGTCAGCGCGCAATTACTGAGATTGCTGCAAAGAACGCAAAAGATTTAAGTCTTCTTCAAGCAAAGATTACAAAGTATCAAACTGATACTTCAGTTCAGGTCGCGACCGACAATCGAAATGCGACGCAAGAAAATCTGAAAACGACCATCGCTGAAGCTCGGGACCAACGCGAACAAGCTTACGCTTTAGAAGTTGAAAAACGGAACACTGAAAAAGATTACAATAACAAACGAATTGATCTCGCAGTAAAACAAGCAGATGCTCAAGAAAATTTAAACAAAGAAAAATTAAAAGCCGACATCGCTTTAGCGGGATTAAGCCAAGGCGTGAACACGGTCGGTTCAAGCCAGCTTTCAGTCGCTCGAGTGACAAGCGCTTCAGGTCAGTCTTACAGCGCAGGTTCAGTCGGTTCTCAAGTCGCGGTTGCGAACTCGGGACTTCAAGGACCTCAACTCGGTTCAACGGGACAATCTGTTGCAGCGGCTTCTTCTACCGGTCAAGGTTTAGTGAACTCTTCTGCTAGAGGATTGGCTTCGACAAAAACAGCAGCGGTGAGCGCTCCTGCAACGATTCCAGCTCTTACTAACGGAACGGCATTCACAGCTTCGCAATCTTCAATCAATGATTTAAAAGGCGCTGTTCAATCCGTGAATGCTTCTTCTAGAGCCTTATATAATAAAGTTTTAAGCAACAAAGTCAGCGGAACTTCTCGCATGGCTTTAACGAATGCAAAACGAAACGGAACATCCTTTGTCGCAAGCAATTCAGTTGGCCAAGCGATGGGAACGAACATCGCAAGAGGTTTTGCTCGTACGAATCTTTCTGCAGGGATTTCGAGAGGAATTACCTACATCCGACCTTACCAAGGCGATGGTGGAGCAGAAGCCGTTAGCGGGGGACATCCCGAAGCGAGTGCGACTAGTTTTTCATTTGGACAGCCTTAAGACGGGGAAACGGTCTTTATCGGGGACAAGTCGGGAAAAGGAAGCTCCGGGGGGAGCTTCCTTTTTAATTTTTAATTTAATATTAATATTAAACTTAATATTAATAT
>CALCZU010000071.1 GCA_937903155.1 uncultured Bdellovibrionales bacterium | reverse complement strand
TGTTTTGATTCGTTAGAAGAATTGAATGAGAAAATTGCTTTCTACTTAAAAAACGCATCTGCACGCGAAAAAATTGCAGTCGCTGGTTTTAAGAGAGTAAAGGAAAGTGGCCATACGTATTTCGATAGAGTTCAGCAGATGCTAGACACTGTGGGAATTAGCGCAAAAATTCGGCAACGCGGGTAAGATGCATTTTGGGATGCATTTCTAAAATCAATTTATCTCGTAAATTTTCAACCGCTTTGGGAGGAATTTTCACCGCTTCGAGCGCCATTTCTTTCAATTTATTGGCGAAGGAACTTCGGGGAACAATGCCTTCTAAACTCGACGTTTTCGGAACAGACGTGGCCACACACGGAACTCCGAATTGCGACGCTTCTAAAATCTTTGTAGGATAGGCGCCATCTGAAATTCGCGACGGACGATAAAGAAGCAAACAAACATCTAACAGCTGCCAGACTTCCTTCACTTTATCTCTCGGCGCCCAGCCGAGGTAATGAAAGTTCGAATAACGTTTAAAATAATTTATGTAGCGTTGTCCGTCCGCGTTCGTACGACCTAAAAACACAAATCCCCAGTCAGGATACGAACGGATAAAATCTTCCAGCATGACCATATCGAACGAATCCGGAAAGAAAGTTCCTAAATATCCCATGCGTTTTTCAGGAAAGCCCTTGGGTAATTGAAAGTTTGAAGGCGTGAAATTCTGATAATCCATATCCACAGGAGGGAGAATCACTCGCGTTTTATCGGGATGCACTTCCCCGATGAGATTTGCAGCAAATTGATTCTGACAGACGATGAGCTTTGATTTCTGGCAGAGGGCATCGTGGGGGGTATGTCTGTGGGGGTCATCAAAAACAGAAAAGATATCTACGTTGTCGAGCTGCCCAACCACGCGATCATCTAAACCGGATTGAATCCAAAGAAGTGGATTTCCCATTTTCTTAATGAGCGATTTCAGGTGAGATGCTTGGTAATCCACATTCCAGTGATCCATGAGATCGTAACGGATCAGGGGTAACTTCGGAAGCTGGCTCAATTTAAAGAGCTCGGATTTCCAATTCAAGGTCGGCTGATAGCCGCGCGTATGAATGCTATCGATCCACTGCACTTTGATTCCGTTATCCGTTAAAGTCTTGGCGAGACTTTGTTGGACGAAACCATGCGATTCGAAAAAGCGGTAAACTTCACTGACAAAAAGCACACTCCCCCGCTCGCGATAAAACTCGAGCGCCTTTTGGAAGCGTGACTCTAAATCTTCCGGCACTTCTTCTTCGAATTTTTTTGTTAGGGAGAGGCTCATAAGAGTTACAGTCTCGTCGTTGCGAGGAGCGAAGCGACGAAGCAATCTCGCGGCATAAAGAAGAACGTCCTTTTGCGGCGAGATTGCTTCGTCGCTTCGCTCCTCGCAACGACGGGGTAGTTTCTTATCGAACAATTTCCGAATTATGTTGAAACGTTAATTTTTTACTGACATAGCGCAGCAACAAAAAAGAAAATCCTGTTCAAAATCAGGGCTTTTCGTCAGGGGGCGGGGAATTGGATTCCGGATCCGAATCCGAAGACTGCGCATCGTCGCTAGCTTCAAGAAGGTCAGCGCCCTCCTCCGAAATTTCTTCTTCGGGCTCCTCAGGGCGTGGAAACGTCAGCATTCCCAGTTTTGCGTTGTAAGAAAGAAGCTCCGCATATCGTCCAAATGAGACGAGCGTATCAAAAAGTTTTTCGAGTTTTTCATTTGGAAAGTATTCCGAAAGTTTCAGAAGGACGGAATCTCTATCGATTTCCTTTTCGGGACTTTCTTCAAGCCAACTCAAAAGGGTCTGAAAAATCCGAAGTGATTTGATCTGCTGCGAAAATAAAACTTTGCGTTCGGCCGTATCGGCGCGCATGTATTTCTTCCCAAGCTCTGTAAAGACGACGGTTTGTTTGGGAGTATCGACAAAGTCAAAAAGTTCGGCCGTCTTTGTGACCGCGAGACAATGACCGAATTCGCTCGCTGTAGAAGACGCAAGTTTAAAAATATCTAATTTTCCACCCGCATCGTCCAAGACTTCCAACAACCCGATAATTTCGGAGGGGCCGACATGTGGAAGACTTTCAAGGCCTTGGTACCACGCCGGTTGAATCAGAGCAGGCCTATCCACTTCTTCGGGAATTAAAGCTTCGGTGATCACCGAGTGAATGACATCGACAAGCTCATTGAACTTGGGATTTTTCTGATCTCGTGGATACGGGAGTGGGTTATTCAGAACGGTTCGGATGTGACCCGGGTCCGTTCCAAAAACGACAATCCTTTGAGCCATCACGACGGCTTCGTGAATATTGTGCGTTACCATCACGACACTTTTTACGGCTTTCGATTTCTCTTTCCAGATATCGACAACTTCTGATCTTAAGTTCTCCGCCGTTAAAACATCGAGCGCGCTAAAAGGCTCATCCAGGCAAAGAATTTCTGGACGAACGGCTAACGCGCGAGCGAGACCGACTCGTTGTCGCATTCCGCCTGAAAGCTCTCGAGGATAAGCCTCTTCGAACCCACCTAAACCCACCATTTCGATGGCTTCGTTGACTCGCAACTTGATTTGTCGGCTTGTGAATAAATAGTGTCGTAATCCCAAGGCGACGTTCTGCTCAACCGTGTACCAGGGCAAAAGCGCAAAGTTTTGAAAAACCATTGCCATCTTATCGTTGATTTTTTTAAGCTCTCGATTATGGAGAAGCGTCTTTCCTTCTGAAGGAGAAAGCAAGCCCGCCATGATTTTGAGAGTCGTTGTTTTTCCGCAACCGGAGGGGCCTAAAAACGCGACAATCTCGCCTTCGTAAATCGAAAGGCTGATATTTTTTAGGACCTGCAGTTCTCGCCCACCCTCTAATCGAAAAGTGTGGGAGACTCTTTCAAGCGCTAAAAGCGGATTTTTAGAGATGGCGACCACGTCTTATAACTCCAATCGATATTTCGTTTCGGCCAATTTATACAAACTACCCCACAATATCCGATTCAGCAAAACCACAACGGTCACAAGGACCAATATCCCACCCGCAAGGGTCGGGAAGTCTCCAGTATTTGCGGATTGGGTAATGGTTGCGCCAATCCCCGTCGCAACGACCGTCTCTTTTCCGACGCTGACCACTTCGGCCACGATGCTCGCATTCCACGCCCCACCCGCCGCCGTAATCCAACCATTCACAAGCGAAGGAAAAATACTCGGAATAATAATCGCTCTCCATTGATCATACGAAGACAGACGAAAAGCTTGTCCTAATTCCATCAAAGTTTTGGGGATATAAACCGCGCCACTCACTACATTAAAAAGGATGTACCACTGCGACGCGAAAAGCATCAAAACGACCGAGCCAATTTCAAAGCTCAGTCCCACCCGACTCATTAAAAAGACGAAAATTGGAAAAAGCATCGGAGCCGGAAACGAAGCCACCATCTGAATCACGGGTTGCAAGCGCGCCGTCCACTTCGGATGAGTTCCAATAAATACTCCAACGGGGATGGTCCAAAGACTGCCGATAATGACCGCAAACGTAACTCGTAAAAATGTAAACGTAATATCTCGCGCAAAACCGAGCCAAGTTTGAAGCCTTGTCTCCGCTAAAAGCACATGCATGCTCTTATAACCCCAAATCGTAAAACCAATTCCCAAAAGAATGAATCCGACTCTTAAAAGATTTAAAGTCAGCGGAAGGCGTCTCACTTCACTGGGTTTCTTTGGCTTTTGTTTTAGGTTTTCTTTAAGACGTTTTTCCCACCACGCACGGAACTTTTTCGCGTTTTTTTCCCTAAATTCTAAATACCAATCAATAATTTTGGATTTCTTCAAAAATTCAAGCATGAGCGACCGCTGATGACTTCTCACCGTGCCCGACTCGTACTTGAAGCGCTCGGACCAAACCACTAAAGGCGCCCAGACGCACCTATCCACAAGAAGAATCAGAAAGAGCATCGCTGAGAGTCCAGCCACAATCGCCGGGATATTGTTTTGCTCGTAGGCGACCGCCATATAGGAACCAATCCCTGGAAGTCTAAAATCATGCTCCCCCACTTTTTGAGATTCAATCGTCATCAAAAAGAACCAGCCGCCCGCCATAGAAAGCATGCTATTCCAAAGAAGGCCATTCATCGCGAAAGGGATTTCAATCGTCTGAAGGACATCCCAACGTCTGAGCCGCAACATTCGACTCATCTCTCGCAACTCGGTAGGAACCCCTTTGACTGAAGAGTAAAAACTGAAAACCATATTCCAACCTTCGCCGGTGAAAATCATAATAACGGCTGCGATTTCAAGACCAATGTTCGAACTTGGAAAAAGATGAACCAACGCTAAGACCACGCCCGGCATAAATCCCAAAACCGGAATGCTCTGAAGAATATCTAAAAGACTGATGAGGATGGGTTCTGCTAAACGAGATTTCGCGGCGGCGTAACCGTAAGTAAAGGTAAAAACGAGCGATAAAAAATACGCAGCAACGACGCGGACGAGTGAGAAAAACGAATATTTTGCGAGGTGGAGGTAACCGAGTTCAATTTCAACTTTTGGATGGAAAGGCGAGGACCACTCTTGGGCCACTCCGACTAATGCATAGGTAAAAAGGACAAGGCCCAAGAAAAGAAAAATATCGACGAATGACACGATTCGCGAATAACGAACTCTTGCTTTGGAAAAGGCCACTCGTCCTCCTTTCTTCTCTCTTCTTTTGGGTTCCCTAATGGATCCGGATTCATCGCAGTCTTATCTATTTTAATGGCGAACTTGTCGAGGGGAAAGGAAAGTTTGACAGAGATTTGAGAATTGTGAAGCAAGGCGAATAATTGGCTCTTTCTTTATGCGTTTTCACCGAGATGCCGATACAAGAAAAGACCTCTATGAGCCTCAAAGAATACAGAAGAAAAAGGCAGTTTCATCGCACGCCCGAACCTGATTCGTCCGAAAAAATCAAACCGGGAAAAGGCCAGTTGAGTTTTGTCGTCCAAAAACACGATGCTTCACGAACCCACTACGACTTCCGGTTAGAAATCGGTGGCGCCTTGGTCAGCTGGGCCGTGCCTAAGGGACCCACGTTAACCTCCCAAAATCCCCGTCTCGCAGTGAAAGTCGAGGACCACCCCTTGAAATACGGAAAATTTGAAGGTGTCATCCCCCCGGGAAATTATGGCGCGGGCACGGTGATGATTTGGGACTCGGGTCACTACATCGAAAGAAGTTCCAAAGGCCGAAAAGACAGCGAGAAGGCTTTAAAGGAGGGTCTTGAAAAAGGCCACATTACCTTCATTCTCTTTGGAGAAAAACTCAAAGGCGAATTTGCGTTGGTTAAAATTAAGAAGAAAGGCGCGCCTGATAATGGTTGGTTGCTTTTAAAAAAGCACGATGCCGAAGCCTCTCGAATCGATATCTTGGAAGAGGACCACTCAGTGGCAAGTGGGCGCAGTATGGAAGAAATTACTTCCGAAGCCGTCGCAAAAGGCCAGGTCTGGATTCCCAAACGAAAAACCACCCAGCCAAAGGCAATCGTTCCTTCTTCCCGCGCGGCGCGCGACGTTCTCCCCAGAAAAATTAAAGTCATGCAGCCCGTCACGAGTGCGAAAATCCCAAGCGGAGGCGACTATTTTTTCGAAGCTGTGGAAAAAGGCCTTCGAGCGATCGCAGAGATCGATTCAACAAACATTCGACTGTACTCTCGCATGTTTCTCCCTTTCGAAAAGAAATATGGACCCATTGTCCAAGCACTCAGGTCTTTAGAAACCACTGCTGTTTTCGACGGAGAGATCGTAAAAAAGGGAAAAACCGATGTTTACCTCATTTCCGATCTTCTTTATTACAAGGGACAAGACTTAAGAAATGTATCTCTGAAAACTCGCAGAAAACAGTTAGAAAGCATTTCATTTCAAAAGCCTTTGGTCGTATCTGAACTCTCGACCGACCCCGCGAAAATTGCTTCCCCTGACATCATTGCAAAAGCGCAAAACTCGACTTACGTCAGCGGACTCAGCAAAGAGTGGCTGAGACTGAAGAATGCGGTTTCACAATCCGGTGAAACTTCCGTACTTAAAAAAGAGCTCCCTGCCCTCACGCATCCCAGTAAAATTTTCTGGCCGAAAGAGGGTTACACAAAAGGCGATCTCGCCCGCTACTATGAATCTATCGCAGATTTTTTAATTCCTCATCTCAAAGACAGACCTCAGTCGCTCCATCGCCAACCCAATGGCTTAAAAGATGAAGGGTTCTTCCACAAAGATATGACGGGATATCTTCCCAAGCGAATTCGAACGGTAAAAGTGTTCTCCGAATCCGCGAAAAAAACTGTGAATTACCTTTTGTGCCAAGACGTGTGGACGCTGCTTTATCTCGTCAACCTCGGCTGCATCGAATTGAACCCCTGGCTTTCTCGCGAAAAGACACTTGAGAATCCGGACTACGTGGTGATCGATCTCGATCCGGATGGAAATGATTTTAAAGACGTCGTCAAAGTCGCTTTAGAAGTGCACCGAATGCTCGACAAAATCGGCGCTAAGAATTACTGCAAGACTTCGGGAGCAAGCGGACTTCACCTGTGTATTCCCACGCAAGGCAAATACGATTTTGAAACAGGTCGACTTTTCGCAGAGGAACTTTGCCGGCAGGTCCATGCTAAGTTTCCTGAACTCACGAGCGTCGAAAGAAATCCTGCCAAGCGAAAAGGAAAAATCTATCTCGATTTTCTCCAAAACAGACGAGGCCAAACACTCGCGGCACCCTACTGCGTTCGTCCCAAACCAAAAGCAACGGTTTCAACCCCTCTCAAATGGTCCGAGGTAAAACCAGGACTGTCGCCTCTCCAATTTACAATCGAAAACACTGAAAAACGCCTCAAACGCGTTGGCGATTTGTGGGCCCCTCTGCTGTCTGAAACCGTCAATCTTGAAAAATGTATGAAGCAATTGTTAAAGCTTCGACATAGTTAATTTCACGCCTCTTTGTACCGAAGAAGAGAAGAGGAGAATCTGATGGCGAAGACATCCAAATCAAAAGTCGAAAAGAAATCATCCGTAAAAAGTGATTTTTTCAAAACGCGTAAAACGCGCGAAACCGAACAAGAAGCGGGTGACACTCTTACCCCTCCTGCCGAAATCAAAGAAGCCATCGATGCTTTTCGCGATGCCCAAGAACAAGCAAAGCACTTCGAAGGCGAAGCGACCGTCCAAAAAGACGCGATTAACGAGTACTCGTTAAAAGAATTTTCAAAACGTGCTTTAAAAGGCAAGGGCCGTTCCTTTAAACTTCTAGGCGATCAAAGCATGGTCACCTACATCGTGATGGACGCAAGCGCGGGCCTGACCGAAGAAGACGTCGAAGCTTTCAAAGAACGCTGGGGAGATGAAGCTGCAGACGATCTCATTGCACGTGATTTTGCGAGTATCCGTTTTGACGGCGAAGTTTTTGAAGCTAACTACGACGCCATTGTCGAAGCTTTGCAAACCCTCCCCAAAGAAGTCGTCGAAAACTTATTTAAACCCATGCTCTTAAAAGCGAAATCGGGTGCGGTTGAACGTGCAAAGCAGTACGTGAAATCTCCAGAAGAGCTTAAAGAGATGATCCAGCAACTCAAAATTCGAAACTATATCCGCTAGAATCTTGCGGATTGGCGAAAACCTGCCTATCTTCTGACCTCTATGAGTTTAGGACTAGGCGTTGTCGACAGACACAGTATTTTCGCAGAAACCCTGTTTACCAGAAAGCGTCCTTTGGCCTCTTCCCCTTACATTAAAGCGATGCATCCGAAGTCGGAGATCTCGCCAGAGCCTACGGCAATTTTAAGAATTCTAGGCAATGGTTGGGTAGGCCAAACAAAGATTCACGGCCACCGGGCCCAAATTCATATCTCAGCCGATCCCAATGAAGCGATCATCGCTTACACACGGCAGGGAACTCGCCACAAGCTGGCCCTCATTCCGAAATTAGAAAAAGAACTTAGACGCCTTTTCACACCGGATGAGAAGTGGAATGTGATCGACACCGAATGGCTCAAACCTCAGGAAAAGATCTTTGTTTTTGATTTTTTAAAGTATGAGGGCGAAACATTACGTTCCCTCACCTTCCCAGAGCGTTGGAAAAAGCTTCCCACGGCGTTTATTTCGCCTTGCTTATCCGTACTCCCACTCTTAACCGATTTAAGCGCCTGTACCAAAATCCTGGCATCTCCTAGTCCGACGATTGAAGGGCTTGTCTTTAAATCTTCTACTTCGACCGGATTCTCCGATAGCTCTATTGTTCGCTGCCGTAAGCGCCAGCAAAAATGAAGAAAAGAACATAAATTTTCAAGGGAAGACTTCCGAAAAAGAAGTCATGGCAAAAGCATGGATTGGAATTTCAGGTTGGACCTTTCCGGGTTGGAGAGGCACTTTTTACCCAGAAGATCTCGTTCAAAAAAAAGAACTCGAATACGCGAGCAGAGCGGTTAACTCCATAGAAATTAATGGAACCTTTTACGCGCTCCAACGACCCGCAACGTTTAAGAAATGGCATGCAGAGGTCCCGGCAAATTTTCAGTTCAGTATCAAAGCCCCGCAGTTCATCACTCACGTTTTACGTTTGAAAGAAGTTGAAGAACCTCTGGCAAATTTCTTTGCGTCTGGACTTCTTTGTTTGCAGGAAAAGATGGGACCGATCCTTTGGCAATTTCCCCCGTTTGTGACGCTAAAAGACGATCGCTTCGAAAAATTTTTAGAACTGCTCCCGTCCGACGGAAAATCCGCCGCCAAGCTTGCCAAAAAACACGGAGAAAAAGTTGAAGGTCGAGCCCATACGACCGTCCAAGGAAATTTCCCTGTGAGACATGCCTTTGAATTCCGTCACAAAAGCTTCTTAAACAAAGATTTTTTAGCAATTTTAAAAGCGCACAATGTTGCCTTTGTTTTCGCTCACGAAGGCGGGGCAAAAGCCCCTTATACCGAAGAGCCGACGGCAGATTTCATCTACGCAAGACTCCATGGAGAAGGAAAGCCTTACGCCAAAGGTTATCCCGATCGCGAGATCACGCAATGGGCGAAAAAGATTAAAGCATGGAACGAAGAAAAAAAGGACACGTTTATCTATTTCAGTAACGAAGCAAAAGTGTACTCGCCTCAAGGAGCGATGACGCTCCTAAAGCTTCTCCAAAACGAAAAACCAGCCGTCGCCCGAAAAAAAGCGGCTTAGAAAATCATTCCGAATCTTAAGCCGGTTTGCCAAGAACTTCTTTGAAGATTGATTTCCACCGGAACGCCAGAAACTGTTCCCGAAAACGAAGGAAACGTGATGGCATAAGCAGATTGCCACCCGAAAAACAGATTTCTCGTTAACGCAAAATCAAGTCCGATCCGGGGGCTCAGTGCGAGTGCCGTCGAAGTCGTTGAAAACCCCAGCGAGGACAACGCAGCCCCGTTGGTGAGACTCGTATGTGCAGCCCCAATTCCAAAACCTACCCACAGGATGAGCGGATCAAACGTGCTTTCAAAACGAGGAATCAACAAGAAAGAGTAGACTTTGTCTGGGTCACTGGCCGTCGCAGTGTCGTATTTATACTGGAAATAACCGAGCGAAACTCCTAAAGCGAACATTGGAGCTAGCTTACGGGAATATTCCCCTTCCAAGAAAAAAGAAGTAGCGCCGTCGGTACCCGCCAGATCGACCTCTGTGGTCGACGCCTTCACTTTACCGGAAGTTTTTAATCCAAAACCTAAACCCCCATTTAAAGAAATACGATTCGCTCCGAGCTCGGAGGAATCAGGGGGCAAACTTGCTCCAGGAGGTGGCCACGCGGCCGCAGGCGAAGTCGATGGAGAAGCAGATTCATCCGGAGGAAGCGTTGTTTGAGGAGAAGGCGTTGGAGTTTTTCCAGTCGACGCTTTCTTCGTTTTTGCCACTGCAACGTGACTCACGCTTAAAACCAGTAAAATTCCAAAAACAAGATTTTTCATATAAAGCCACTCCTAATGTTTGGACGCATTGTGAGGGCCTCTAAGATTAAAGTAAAGGACTGACGTAAGAACCCGTCGTTGCGAGGAGCTAGTTCATCGCGAGGCAAGAATGTTGGATGAATTTTTTAATCCGGGAGAGCTCGGCTTCGAGTTCTTTCATTTCTTCTTTTAGGAGCAGTTTCGAAGGTGTGCTCGATACCCAAGCTTCATAAGCTTCGGGGCATTCTCTAAATGCTCTAAAAAGAGAGTCTTCAGAGGCAAGCGCTTTGATCCCATGTTCTTTCGCACATTGATTGAGAGTTTCGAAAGAAGTCTTTTCGTAGCCTTCGAGATCGGACGCTGCTTGCTTCCGATAGCTAATTTTATCTGCTACTTTTCGGGCGAAAGATTCTGAAGCCAAACAGTTCTCTTGGCGCTCCATTACTTCAAATCGCAACTGAACCAAATCTTTCGCGCACAGAGAAAGCGAGAAAAACCCCAATAACCCGAATAAAATTTTTTCTGTCATACGCATTAGCATTACAAGATTGAGGCCAGATTTGACAGTCGTCAAAACTCCAAACAGCTGCCGAAGTTTTTGACACCGTGTCTTCACATTCCAAACAAGCTAGCGAATCTTTAAGAGAATCAGAGTCGAGAAGTTCGACGGTTTTTACGAGGCGCCCTAAAAATCTTAAAATCACTCTTCTTTTTAAGCGTTTAGCCGATACCTCTTAGGTGTATACAAACCAGAATACAGACGAAACACACTCGTCTCAATTGCAAGATCCCTTATGGTTTCAAAGTGTCCCAAAGCCTGGCTATCCCCTTGCATTCTATGAGTATTAGAGACCTTATGAAATCCGGCACCCTCATTTTACTTCTTCTGCTTTCGACCACGGCATATTCCAAAGTATCGCCGAAGCATGTGCAACTCTTAAATCGAATCACCGTGCCGAGCGCGAAGATTAATCCCTTCATCCTTTTTGAACTTTCTGCCCGCACTCCGAATTGCGTGAATCAGGAGCCGGGATGTTTGCGAAATGAAGAGGCCCTCGCAAAAAAGAATTTAGAAGAAAAAGTGCGCGTTGTTTCGAAGCAACTCGATCAGTACTTTAATGCTTTAATCGGAAGTTACACGCCACAGATTCAAAAAGAGCTTAAAAAAATGTACTACGACCAAGTCTACGTTTTCGAAGATGCCTTGCACGTCGAAACGGGCGGAGATTTTGGCGTCACTCGCGGATCGTTTTTTCCGAACCGAATTGAACTCAAAGTCCATCTCGACAGAAAAATCGCAAGAACCGCTCTTTTTTCAAAAATTGTTTTAATCCACGAAATCGGAGTTCACGCAGGCCAGACTTGGGACCTTTTTACTAAAGGCGGTCCTGCAAAATTCCACGAATTAATGCAGTCTCCGGTTTTTAGAACTTTTACTGAACTCTCCGCTGCTTTCGTGATGAAACGAATTTTTGATTCGATTGATCCCGAGGTTTTGGAATACGATATTTTGACCAACGTCCCGCACCAGATTGTTAGGGAAGCTATTTTTAAACACTGTACTTGGGTGAAATCCAGCCAATGGAAAACCTCCGCTTGGCTGCTGGGAAAGCGCACGCTGGAATCTCGCTACGCGGATCAGTCAGTGGATTACGATTTTGTGAAGTCACTCTCGGAACGGTTTGAGAATTCCGAGCAGAAGTAGTTTGGGACGCAATCTTGGGGCTGCCCGCTTTGCACGTGCAAGGTGAGTCGGTTCTGTATTTTATTTTTAAGGGAAAGTGCCGTAAGCGTGTTGCTTCCTTGTTTGAGATTACTTCTCCCCGTCATTGCGAGGAGG